>NZ_JCBAJX010000019.1:0-46847 GCF_059766585.1 Nocardioides sp. Z21_20 | reverse complement strand
AGTTCGAGACCATCATGACCACGCCAGCCACTCAGGCTGCGTGACCCAACCTGTCACCCGATCGTGCAGCAGTCCCGAGTCGACCAGGGCGGACATCCACCGGAGAGCCACGACCCCGGAGAGCAGGACGATCAGGACCAGCGCGAGCCACGGCAGCAGTCGCTGCTGCAGCACCGTGACGATCTGCGCAGACTGCGGGGCATCGCCTCGACCGCGGAGGCGGCTCCGGACGCCGCGCGCACGACGGCCACCACCGCCACGACCACCGAGGCCACGGACGCCGACATCCCCACCACGGGGGTCGGTGCCTTGTCGACCAGCCCGATGACGGCGAGCAGGTTGGCGACGAGGGAGTCGTGCTCCGAGGCGTAGTTGTGTCCCGCCACCATCAGCCAGGGGACGACATGGGTGACCGTCACCAGCACCACGCCGATCCAGAACGCCACGGGCACGAACTCCCGGAAGCCCCGGAAGTGCCACACCCGGCCGAGTCGGTCGACGCCGTTGACGACCACCCAGGCTACTAACACCGCTGCGAGAAGGACCCACGAGCACCCGAGGACGGACCAGTCACCGTCGTACCGGGCCGCGACTGCCGACGCCGTGGCCCAGCCCTGAATCCCACCGGAGGCGGAGTAGAACCAGGCCAACCAGGTGGTCGCCAGCAGCAGCACGCTGCCGCAGGAACAGGTTGACGAGGACTCCGACGACCAGGGTGAAGGCCGCCATCGTCACCACGCCGAAGGACGCGAGCAGGTAGCGCGAGTTCCGTCGGAGCCAGGCGGTCTCCGGGCTGTCGCAGTGGAAGGAACCCCAGCGGCCCCTGAATGCGAGAAGCGTTAGACCTCCTGACCTGGCGCTTCTGGAGCTCCCTGGTGGCCCTGACCCGGCAGAACGTCAACACCGGTGCCACCCTGTCAGCCCCTTCCGATCGCTCAAGGCCTGAGCCGTACCGGAGGGTCTCGCATGCAGTGAAGCTGAGCCCGTTCGTCTGTACCTTGGTGGACAAAGCCTGCCCGACGTTACGGCCAAAGTCGGCGTCTCCCGCTGGGTTGTCAGAACTGCTGTCATAAGGGCTGGTTATAACTTGCGAACCCAAAACCAACCATACGCTTTTACCAAAGAGTGACCGCGATAAATAGCTCTCCCATTCGGATGTCAGGTGAGGTAGTCGTCACGATCAAGGTGACTAGTCCATTCTTTCATTCTACCCATTGCTTTAGATTCGATCTGTCTAATGCGCTCACGAGTGACGCCAATGGTCTGACCAATCAGTTCTAGAGTTAGGGGCTCGTCGCAAGCGCCGTCTAGGGCGTATCGGAGGCGCATGATCTTGGCTTCTCTGTCAGAGAGCTGATCCAGGAGCGCGCCTACTAGCGCCTTACGAGCAACCTTGACGTCGATCTCATCGAGCAGTCCGTCCCACTTTGAATCAAAACCGTACTCGACTCGAACATAGTCATCACCCGCTGCGCAAACGTCCTCGTACGAGACAACGTTTTGGGCGCGGGCTGCAGCTCTTCTTATTTCCTCCGATAACTCGCCCTCATCTTCCTTGTCTAGTTGCTCCCAGACGTGGGCTGGAACTCGGATAACACCGACTTCGTTCATGCGCCATCGCTGAATTGCTTGTCGGACGTGCCACGAGACGAACGTGCTGAGTTTGTAGCCCATCTCATGGTCCCACCCCTGGAGCCCCCGAATTAGCCCGTTGTAGCCCGCTTGAAAGGCGTCTTGCACCCAATCCTCGCCAATCGACGTTGCAGTCCCCTTAGACCAGTGAAACACCAGGCGAAGATTCGACAAAATGAGTAGCTCGAACTCGTCGCGGCCGATCCGTTCGACCTGGCCTAAGGCGTCTCGTACGTGCTGTGGGATCGTCTCGGCAGACTTTAGACGCTCCTCGGCAAGAACTCCCGCCTCAACCCATTTGGCAGCTTCCACCGTTCGGATTGGATCGAGAACAGGAGGGATATTTTCGGAAATAGACTGATACCAGGCAAATGCGGTTGAAGCGCTACGGCGTCGAGTCCGCGTTGTGACTTCAGGCTTCGCAACGCACTTTCTGGGTCGCCTTCCCAGAATCTGATCAACCTCGCTGACCACAGATATCTCTGCTGCAGTGGGATTTCGCTCCTCAATATTCGCGAGAAACGCGTCTAAGTCGAGTTTGGTCGCGACCTCCGACTGTCGGTCTTCCATTAGTTAGGCGCCTTCACGGAAGATCTCTTAGCAGATACGCCGTCATAATCAGACGTAGCGCTCGCGAAACAGACCGGGTATTTCAGCGACTCACTCCGCGTCCGGCCGCGGCAGTTCAAAAATTTCAGTAAGGTTGTAGCCACCGGCGGTTACCTTTTGCGCAATGTACTCAGTTCCAACGTTGCCTAGCTGTTCAAGGACACGGATCGGGGTGTCCGTCGACATGTACCACGACAAGAACTCGCGCACCTGCGGATTAACGGAGCCGCGGTTCCACATGGTTCCAGCTGAGGCTGGCGCTGCGGACAGGTCGAAGTCTTTCTGAATCGCCAACATCGCCGCGGCTTGAAATGCTCCTAGCGACGTTTTAAAGTGCCCAAGGGTCACCAGCAATTCTAAGACGTCGCGATTGACTGTCGATGGCCCGAATGTGACCTTGTCCGCGTTTGACGCTGACTCGTCCGAGTCTGAATTTGGATTGGTCGTCACTTTACCCTCACTTCTGAACGTACTGGCGACAGCCGTTCGATGCCGTACTCACGTCCGATTTTACCGCCGAGCATATGCGCGTGATGTTCGGCCGTGTATTCACCCGACTGAACAAAGAGAATCACCTGCGTGTCGAACGTGCTGACCCAGCGCAGGATACTTTCTCGGTGTCCAACATCGAGGCGGCCAAAGGGCGTGTCCATGACCATCGGGGCTTCCTCCGCAGAGCATTCTGCCAATGCGCCGATGAACGCCATCGTAAGGATCTGGTTCTCACCTGACGAGATGAGAGCCAGAGGGCGATCCTCTTGGTCCAGCACACTCAGGAGGTAGTCCTCGCTGATCGCGACACCCGAGTACTCTTGCTCCGTGGCCAGTCGACGGAAGAGGTCCGACGTAGCCGTCTCCACCTGCGCACGCATGGCTCCCCGGAATCGATCGTATGAGCGTGCAACTATCTCCGTTGCTTCTTTCACCGTCAGCTGAAGTCGCCGTTCGTTCTCATCTACCTCCGGCTGCGCGGCAATCTGGTTGCCGAGCGATGCCACCTCGGATCGCAGTTTGCCCCGATCAATTTCAAGGGCGGCGACCAGAGAGCTGATCCTCAAACGTGTTGTCTTCTGGGCGATCAGGTTCCGGTCAAGGCTCTCAATGTCGACGGTGTTGCTACTGATCTGCTCACTGATCTGGCGGATTTTCTGCTGCCGCTTGTCGTCCCTGAGTCGCTCACGGCGAAGGTCCTGTTCCTGCTCATGAACGCGTTGCAGTGTGCTGGCGGCCGTGCTGAACCGGCGCAAGCGGTCTCGCTTGAGGCGAGCTTCCTCCACACTGACCGCGGGAACCGCAGCTAGTTCGTCCTGAAGTTTGGCGATGTCCGCACGTAGGTCAGCCTCATTGTGCGTCGCCACCGGCTGCTGACATGCCGGGCATACTCCACTTCCCAGTTGCTGCTCGATCTGCCCGATCCGATACCGAATCTTGAAGCGCTCGCGATCGGCGTCCTCGGCGGCAACGATCGCACCCTCCGCCTGCCCGAAGTCATGGATCAGCGAGTTGGCTGCTGGCAGCCACCAATTCGCCTCTGCGAGACTCCCCAACGCATCTCGATAGTCAGCAATGGTGTCCTTCGCTGCCTCGCACTCCTTCTCCAGGCTTTTGCGCTCGTAGTAGAGTTCCTTAATCTCATCTACTTTCGAAAGTTGTGCTTCAAGTTCTTCGATCTGAGCGGCTAGCTCGTCGTCACGGGCGCGGAGCTCCTTGAGGTCGCGCTCCTTACTGGCTAGCTCGTCCTTCTTAGAGCGGTACTTCTCACTAAGGGCGTCGTGCTTCTTAGTCTTGCGAAGCATCTGCTCCATGCTCGTGGCAATCGAATCCTGGATAACGTCAAGATCCGATCCCATGCTCCGCATGAAGGGAAGACCTAGAGCCTTTTCGACTTGGGTTCGCACGAATCCTTGCGATGACGAGCGCTCTTCCCGCAATCGTTCTTCGAATCGATTCAACATCTCGCCGTCGAACAGAAAGAAGTCTGAGATGTCATGGCTCAGAATACCGTCAACGATGTCTGGAATGTTGGATGCGGGAAACGGCAATCCGCCTGTTGGGAGTAGATCGGTGCGTAAGTCACTAATCTCTGCGACGTCGGTTCCGTCGCTAGTTCCAATGCCCGAACGGTGGAGTGTGTACTCCGCGCCGCTATGGCTGAACTTTAGGCTGACACCGAATGGCGCCTCACCCCCTGCGAGTGCGTCGAGGTTGACCAACTTGCCAGTCGGCAGAGGTGTCCTGCCGTCCTTCTCCTTCAGTTTGCCGTATAGCGCCCACGTGATCGCTCGCAGGAGACTTGTCTTGCCGCGCCCGTTCTCGCCGTGAAACAGAACAACAGGAGCGGAGGAGTCAACCGCAAGTTCAATGGCGTGGTCACCGTAGAACGGACCCCAGTTCTTAAGAGTGAGCTCAAGTAGTTGCATTGTTTGCATCCTCACGGTTCCTGGCGGCATCGAGTAGAACCTGGCGGATCGTGCGCTGAATTTCGCGCCGGTCTCCGCCGTGCGTTCGGCTCTCCCAGGCGATCGTGACCAGTTGGTCCCACACGTGGGCGTCGATGGTCGCGTCGGCCTGTTCCGCGCGCTCCTGCAGGATCGCGTTCAGCGCCTCCTGTCGAGGCGAGAGTTTCATGGGTCTTCGGTCTCCTGTCCTAGTCCTCTTCGACATCCGGGAGCGGCTGATCGGCCGTCACGGGTAGCAAGCCCTCAAGGTAGATTTGCGCACCGACATTTCTTGAGTCGCCTGCAAACTCCATCGCACGAACCACCTCGCTTGGCGTGATCGCGAAGCCATCACTGCCTACGACGATGACGTCCAGGATGCGTGAGCTGAACTTTCCTGGCGTTCGACGTAGCACTCGACCGCGTCGCTGGATGTACTCGCGTGGGTTGGTCGATGAGGCGAGGATCAGAGCGCGGTTGATCATCGGGATGTCGACGCCCTCGTCAAGGCACTTGATCGCCAACATGATGCCGCCTCGGTTGGTGAAGAAGTCGATCGTCGTCTCATGGTCTCCACCGTCCTGAGAGTGGTACTCAAGAAGGTCGGGACCAAGTCCTTCCAACTCACTGCGTACATCGCGCAGGTGGTCGACGTCGCTGCAATATACGAGCCAACGGTCTCCAGGGGAGTACTCCCTGGCCACGACGGTACGCGCAATCGGGGCTTTCGCCGCCGCACGCTTCGAGATCCGCGCACGCTGGCGAAGAAGGTGCAACGCGTACTCGGTCGCCTCGCCATTGTTGCGCGCCATCTCGCGCGAGACCTGCGTCGTGAGCCTGTCCCAACGTTCCTCTTCGTCTTCGGCAAGAGTGCAGGTTTCGAAGTAGTACTCGTATGGCACCAGGACCTGAGCATCCAGGGCGTCACGGAGTGTGAACTCCGGCTGCAGGACCTCGCCAAAGAACGTCTGAATAGCCGCAGTGCCCATAGGGTCGCCGTACCGTTCCGCCGTGGCGCTCAAGCCCAGACGGCCTCCGGCCTCGACTGTCTCCAGGATGCGCCGTGTGTCCGGCGCTCCGACACGATGGACCTCATCCGCAACTACTAACAGATGCTCGCCACCGTGAAGCAGGTCAAGGAAGCGCTCAGTCGAAGCCGTTTGATAGGTGGCCAGAATGATCCGCTGTCCGAGCGTCGTGTCGTCCCGGCTGTAGTCACCAAGGCGTCGGCTCCACCCGTCGCGCGAATAGCCGGCTCCGGCCAACAGCACTGGTGCGCTGCCGATCAGTGCTGTGATCTCGGCCCTCCACTGCTTGTGGAGGAGTTCTGATGGCACGAGCACGAGTGCTGGTCTACCTGAGGCCGTCCATCGCCGTATCGCTTCGAGGGCAGTCCTGGTCTTGCCGCCACCCGTGGCGAATGCGACTACGCCGTGGTGACCGGCGGCGACCCACGAGTCGAGAGCTTCTGACTGATAATCCCGAAGCGGGATCGCGTCCGGTAGTAGCTCTGCGCGCTCGACCGCCTGGCGTAGCGAGATGATGATGTCTTCAACTGGCTCCGCTGGCACCACTCGCCGAATGACGGCTGCGGCGTCGGCGGAGTTTGTGACGACCAGTCCGCGGCGCAGTCCTTCCCAGGTCTCATCAAACTGATCTTCGTGACGCGTACAGCGCCGTTCGTCCGTGTCGCCCGCCCAACTACGGAACGTCTCGATCTGCTCGTGATTGGCGAAGCCAGACCACGCGGCAGCGGTCTCGTTCGCGCTACCAATGAACGAGACTCTGTCACCGCTGCCGTCGCCGAAGACGCCGATCTTGTCGTGGAACAGTCCGGACCGGCCGGAGGTCACGAACCGAATCTCGAGCACGTCCGCGTCGATCAGTGCTCGAAGCGCCGCAACTGCACGTGTCTCTAGGTGCGTTCCGTGGGTGAGCGCTGCCAACGACGTGGCAGCGACATCAAGCGGAGCAGGTTGTTGATCCTCCGCAACGCGGACGATGGCGTCTGCATCGGCCTCACTCAGATGTGGGGAGCACAGCATGCGCATCCGTCCGCCCCGAGCTGCAAAGTCGCCAAACGCGACGGGAGCAAGTGCCAGGATCGCGGAGGAGAAGTACCCCGTCGCACGGTCGTAGGTCGTGGCGTTCGCCAGCGCAGGGATGTAGAACTCGTTCAACAATGAGCTGCCACTGCTTGAGTAGTTCTCTTGGAACGGGGTGCTGCGCAGACTCGGTAGCCCTGCGTTCATGGCCAACCCTTCGCGAGGAACCCTTGCCGTGTAGGCCGAGAGCCTAGGTGATTTTCATGCGTGACATCTGACATCACGACACATCGCCCGCTGGCGCTGAGGAGCTACTCGGTGGTCATCGCAACGCTGGGCTGCCCGGGCTGTCGGCAGTCCCTTCTAGAGTCCCAATCTGACGAGCGGCCAACCAGGACCCTTCAAACGTCTGGCCTGTCGGTCGCGACACGACGGTTCTGCGGCGGTCCAATGCCGTGCTTGAAGGCGCGGGCTGGCACAATCGTGGGGATGTAGTTGGGAGGGGTTCCGGGCGTGACAGCGAGACAGAACGACGGGCCCTCATGGCCAACTGTGGTGGTCCCGACGGCCGACGATCGCCGCACGTTCCCGATGAGGGAGGTGCCGGTCGAACGGATCAGGCCCGAAGACGGACTTGGGCGCAAGCGTGATCGAGATGGGCACCGAGAGCTGCAGCGTTCCATTCAGCAGTTCGGTGTACTGACGCCGATCACGGTACGTCCTGCCCCCGATGGCAGCGGCGAGTACCTCCTGATCAAGGGTCAGGGTCGAACTCTGGCCTGTCGGCTCCTGGGCATTCAGACTGTCCCTGCCGTCGTCGTTGATGATGAGTATGCAGAGACTGAAAAGGTCCAGCAGTTTCTGGTTGAAAACGTCGCACGACTTAAGATGCGGCCGGTCGATCGGGCCCTCCTGATTGCACGCGCCCGTCAGGACGGTGAGGAGACCGCTGACATCGCAGGCCGCTTCGGCGTTTCGTCCTCAACCGTTCGACGACTTCTGGCGCAGCTAGATGGCGCAACATCCCATGAGGTCGAGGCGCTCCAATCTGGCGAAGTCAGTCTGACGATGCACGCGGTTATTGCTCGCCACGTTGCCCCCGCCGAACGACCCGGTGTGCTCGACATCATCTCAGGCTCTGCCATCACGACGAAGGAGCTCGAGGCACTCTTCGTCGCGCTTGGGTGGCAGCAACTGGTTGGACTCGGGGACGAGACGCGTGCTGAGCGACTGGTTCTCCTCAACTGGGCGTGCGGCGCCTTGGATGGACTTCCACAAGGCACGCCGAAGCAGCGCCTGCAGCGCCTCGCCGCGCAGTTCCCGACGGCGATCAAGAAGCAGGGACGCTCTTACGCGGTGGTAGCGCAGTGAAACTTGTGCAGGTCAGTCCGGACGATCTGACGGTGATCCCGGAACTCGCCCGGTCGGGAAGCGCCAAATCGTTCGAGGATCGACTTCGGTCCTCGATCGACGAGATCGGATTGGCTGAGCCGCTCAAGGTGGCGGTCAACCCCGATGGGGGCTACCTGGTCATCGATGGTGCTCTCCGGCTCCGAGCGGTCCGATCGATCAGAGAACAGGACCCGTCTCGCTTCAGTGTCGTGTCGGCGTATCTTCTGGCATACGAGCAGCGGTACGAGATCCGCTACCAGTCGGACATCTATCAGGACCTGCTGCCGAGCCAGCTGGCGACTCTGGTGGAACACCTACACAAGTCAGAGAACGTTTTGAAGGTCGACATTGCGCGGTACATCGGTGTTTCGCCGGCAACTCTCCGCAACTACACGGGTCTAGGGCGCTTGATGGAGCGCGGCGGACAGTTCGCGCGCATCGTTGAGCTGATGGACGTCGGTGTGTTTCCTGCGTCGAATCCGTACGCCTGGCTGCGGCTGACCGAACAGGGGCTCAACCGTGTCCTTCAGGAGCAGTTTGCGAAGGGGGACGATCCAGACGAGTGGATGACGTCGGCCGCTGATGCGGCACGGCTCGGCGGGACAGAGCGGTATCCGCTGAAGTACATCGAGATGGTCACCGCCGCGTTACCCCCAGAGTGCTTCCGCGTCGGCGAGGACGTACGTGCGATTAAGCGGGACTTGGGCCTCCGACGCGCAGATGGCCGATCGAAGCTCCACGGCATTCAAGCCGCACGGAACCACTTGAAGATGGTGAGCGAGCAGTCGCACCAGCCGGTCTTGGTGTCCGCGGCGAGGTCGCTACAGGAGTACCTGAAGTGACGGCTCAAGTGGACTGGTTGGACGACGCATTCTTCGACACGCCTGAGCGTGGCTCAGTCGATGGAGGCACGACGTCGTCGGGCGACCTGTGGCACAGCATCAGTTCGCGCTGGGGCCATTCGATGCACACGATGTGCTCGTACCACGGCATGTTCCCGGCCAAGGTTGCGCACCACTTCATTCAGCGTTATTCGCTTCCCGGCGACGTAGTGCTTGATCCGTTTAGTGGTCGTGGCACTACGGCGCTCCAAGCGCGCGTCGAGGGTCGCATTGCAATTTGCAACGACCTCAATCCGCTTGCCTACGTGCTGTCACGATCGAAGGTGGATCCGCCAGGGTGGGAAGAGGTCAACGACTTCGTAGACGAGCTCGAGCGAGACTTCAAGAGCACGAAGCACGGCGTTCCGGATGTCTCATCCGACATCCGGATGCTCTACCACGACAACACGTTGGTGCAACTCTGCTTCATTCGCGATCGACTCCCTATCAAAGATTTGGAGGCATGGTCGCGCAACCAGTTCATGGTGGCGGGCGCGCTAGCCGGGATCATGCACGGTGGGTGGCGGCGAAACGGCACCAGCCAGTACCTCAGCATCAGCATGCCGAACACCTTCAGTATGTCGCCAACCTATGTCGAGAAGTACATCCGTGAGAACGGGCTAGAGAAGCCGGACCAGGACGTCTTCGCTCGACTGCGCGACAAGCTCGCCCGTCTGTACCTCGATGAGAGCCCTGGCGAGGCAGGCCAGGCCTATCACCTCGACGCCGCATCCCTGTTGTCGGGCGAGACCATTGCGCAGGGGTCAGTTGACCTGGTCGTTACCTCCCCGCCGTACCTCCAGGTAGTGAACTACGGTCAGTCGAACTGGATTCGTCTTTGGTTGCTGGGCATTGACGAGGTTGGACGCGAGCAGGGTGCCGGCCGTAAGAAGCTGAACGCCGTACTCGACCACCGCCACACGTACTCGTCCTACTGCGACTTCATGTTGCGCACAACCTTGGGCATTCAACGAGTCCTGAAGAAGGACGGCGTGGCTGTCCTCGTAATCGGTGACGTCAAGGATTCAGGCAAGGACGACCCGCTTCCGCTTGCGGCAAAGATGTGGGCCGACATCGAGTCACGTACCGGTTTGCGGCTGATCGAGCTCGTCGAGGACGACCTGCCTGCACGCAGCAAGGTCAGCCGTATTTGGGGTGACACCAAGGGAGAAGCGACGAATCGCGACTGCGCTCTCGTCCTTGCTCACGCTGACGGCAAGCCGGAGCTGGACCGAATCGACATTGACTGGGACGAGCCCTGGAAGGACGGCGGTCCCGACGCAGCTCATGATCGCGTCCGTTCGATTCGTTTGACTTCGGAGATGTGATCTGAGCACCTCGGTCAGACCAGGCCTGGGGTCGCGGAGGCTCGTTGCAGTCCTGCTGAATCCGCCAGCCACCACGTCGGGAGCGCGCACCCGCAATGCTGTTGGTCGAGTGGCAACCGTCCTAGATTGCGACGAGGTAGAGATCGTAAACCTCTGTTCTGTCGCTACACCGACAGTACTCGAACTGAACGCGCTCCGCGGTGACGAGTGGGCGTCAGCGCGTGAGGCTTTGCAGACCGCATTGATTCGTGCCGACGTACTACTCGCCGGATGGGGTGTCGCAGGCATCTCGGGACACGCTCGGACGAAGCTAGATGCTCAGGTTTACTGGCTGTACGGGCGTGCGGCTGCGCTTGGCCTTCAAACTATTTGGATGGTTGGCGGGGAACCCCGACATCCTTCGAGGTGGCATCAATACGTTGCGAACAAGTACGGGCGGACTGCGGGTGGGAGTTTCGAGGAGAGGATTAGACAGGTTCTCGTACCCTGCCCGATCCGAGTCGTCCGCGAAACGTACCGAAGTTCGGCAATCGGCGAGTGCGGTCCGCCAATTGATTGACCGAAATCTTCTCTACGTAATTGTGACGAGTTTGAGAGTTTGACTTTCCGCGAAATACTTAAGGCCAACGACAAGTCTGATCGGGTGCGATGACGGGCCCGGACGCTCTAGGGCAATACTGAACTGCACGGTGCCGTCGACATTTGCTTGCAAACGGTAAATGTAGTCACGCGCAAGCTCCGCTCGAACCGCAGATGCGAGTTCCTCGCGACTGTGGTCGTCGAGTCCGGCAATCTCAAGGATCCCTGCCTTCTTCTTGGTAAGATAGCCGTACTTTCCCTCGTCAATCACCACATCAAACCCACCTAACCTCATCGTATCCGCGCGGTCATCATGCCGTTCATCGACAAGCTCCTCCCATACCAGGAAGAGATGCGTGTAGCCGCCGAGCGTCGGCTTGTCGAACTGGAGGGCGCATCGAAGAAGCTCATCGCAGCTCACCTCTCAGACGCTCTCGAACTGGCGGACCTTAAGCGGGAGCGCGCCAGCATCGCGGCTGAGCGCGCCGAGCTGGGCGCGGCGATGAAGGCGGGTGACCTCTCTCGCGGCCGGATCCTCCAGTCGCTGTCTCACGTGTTCAACTTGCTGGAGAACGGCCACACCTTCTACATGGCTGCAACGACCAGTCGCGGCGAGACTTGAACCAGTCGCACTTCAGCCCGATCTGGTTTCTCTACGACGAGATTGTCGGCAGCGATCTCACGGCAACTATCCAGAGACTCCTGTCGGAGGACCTACCGGAAGACGTCCAGCGCGAGCTTGCCTCGATCTCCCAGGTCAGTCCAACCCCCGACCCCCTTGGCGACGCCGGGATCCAGAGCCGGCGCCACGCGCACACGTTCACTCTCGGGGTGACCTGAGGCCACACGGGCAGATCTCGGGCCCTGCGGCACCCAGTTCGCGGCCCACGCGACGTGAACGGCCCCGGGGACAGCTTCCTTGGGAACACAAACGCCCCGCACCAGAGGTACGGGGCGAGTTGAATGATCATTTGGTGGTCGGGGTTCGACCGAGACCATTTTGGGCAGAGCCTAGGGGCCTCGGACCCCTAACCCCCTGCTTGCAAAGGACTCGGACGCCGTCGGCCTACGTTCGGCTCCGAGCCGTGACAGAAGCGGTCAGAACAGGACGTTCCTTGTTCCTCGTATGTTCCTCGTCGGGGTCGAAGGCAAGAAAACAAGCCTCTGACCTGCAGAAACGCTGTGGGCGATACTGGGTTCGAACCAGAAAACCACGCTCCCCCTTGCACGCCCTGCAACCAGCAATTTACGCTTCTGACCTGCGGTTTTACTGAATCTCGGGGTTGGACAAGCGTGGACTACGAGGACCACGAACCGCCCCCTGAGGACTACGTAGGGACTACGAAACGGGGCGCTGCAGATGGTTGACCGACGACAGTTCGGCCAGATCATGCGGCTGCCGAGCGGCCGGTACCAGGCACGCTACGCCGACCCCAAGGGCCGGGTCACCGACAACGGCACACGCCTGCGCCACAACGCGCCCCACACGTTCACCACCAGGGGCGACGCCGAGGCCTGGCTCGTGGACGAACGCCGACTGCTGTCGGCCGGCACCTGGACTCCCCCAGCCGTACGCCTCAGGAGCGCGTTCGCGAAGCCCGTCACTCTGGCTGAGTACGCGCCCCAGTGGCTAAGAGCGCGGAAGGTCAAGGGCCTACCCCTCGCCGACCGGACCCGCGACCACTACCAGGACCTGCTGGAGCGCTTCATCATCCCGACGTTCGGCGATGTGCTCCTCAGGGACATCTCCCCCGAGGCCGTCGCTGACTGGTACGACACCGCGGCCGCCGACCGGCCGACCTATCAGGCTCACGCCTACTCGCTGCTGCGCGCGATCATGCGCACCGCCGCCGACCCCACCAAGAACAACGGCACTCCCCTGATCCCCTACAACCCGTGCGGGATCTCTGGCGGCGGCTCGTCCGGTGGCAAGCGCAAGATCAGGCCCGCCACGGTGGATGAGATCATCACCATCGTCCAGAACATGCCCGAAAAGCACCGGCTGATGGTCCTCCTGGCCGACGGGTGTGCCCTGAGATTCGGTGAGCTGGCCGAGCTGCGACGTATGGATGTGGACGTGAAGAACGCCGTGATCCACATCCGCCGCGGCGTCGTGCGCTCGAAGTCAGCCGGTGTCGTCGCGAAGGCGCCCAAGAGCGAGGCCGGGATCCGCGACGTCCCCATCCCACCCGACATCCTCGATGCCGTCGTCGAGCACAAGAAGCTCCACGCGGCGCCTGGGCTTCAAGGGCTGATGTTCCCCGGAGCCACCGGTGGCCACCTCTCCCCCAGCGCCTTCTACGGCAAGGTCTCCAAGAAGCGTCGTGGCAAGCCCGACACCAGAGGCTGGGGTTGGTACGAGGCCCGTCGCCTCGCGGGCCGCGAGGATCTCCGCTTCCACGACCTTCGTCACGGCGCCCTCACGGAAGCCGCGCGTCACGGCGCAACTCTCGCCGAACTCATGGCACTAGGCGGTCATTCCACTAGTGCCGCTGCCATGCGATATCAGCAGGCCGCTTCCGGCCGACTGGCCGAGCTTGCGCGAAAGCGTGCCGAAGCCAGGGGCTGGAACCCGGATCGGGATCTGGCGCGGACTCGGGATGGACGTCAGGCTGCAACTTGAACATGCGACCCCTTGCCCCACGTGCGATCGCATCTGCTAGCCGTCACCGCTTGTCGATTTATGGCATGTTGAGCGCTGACCTGCGGAAACGCCCACGCTGCGGCGACTGCATCGCTCGCTCGTTTGATCCGACGTGCCCCGGATAGACCCCATGCACCCACGTAAACGCGACATAAACGCGGCACGGCTCGAATCTCATTCTCCGCGTCGACGAGAACGCCAGCCGCTGTAACCAGGGCAACCCCACCACGCTGGCTCCCATCTCGGGTGTAGTCGCCCTCCTGTTTACTGCGACCGCCACGGGCGTCGCGCTCGCGGCGTGCCGGAATGACCCCGTGCTGCGGGATCACGGCACACATATCGTGGGCCAAGGGGCCGGGCTTCTTCGCCTTGCCCTTGTTGGGCTTGCCGAACACCAAACACCGGCCTAACTGCGAGCACATCCCCCACGCGGTCCGCTCCGCAATCGCTTCTCCTCCGGGGGTCGCCCCGTCTGCCAAGAACCGGTAGCCGAACTCCGGATCGTCCTGGTGGGCGCCGGGGTTGGTCATGCTCCAGGCCTAGACCGGTTGACCGCGTTGGGGCGCAGAGGGGGCGATTGTGCCGGTTCCGCCTTCCGGCATGCCCGATTCCCTTTACCGTGCACGTACTCGTACAGGGGTGCGGCAACGAGCAGCCCTTCTCCAGAAGCAGGGTGGCATGGTTCGGCGCGCGCGAAACCTAGGATCAAGTGGTCTTCTCGGCACTTCGACAAGTCGGGAACAGCGTTCGGGGCCTCGCGTGGGTGTGCGCACCATGGGAGCGACGTGTGTCTGGCTGATGGCTCTCGTCCCGACGCTCGTGGTGGTCGACAGCCTTGAGGTTGAGGTCGCCGAGGCAGTCGGGCCGGTGCTCTCCCAGGAAGAGCTTGCCCTCGCCCAGGCGCGAGCGAGCGGTGAGCCGGAAGAGATCGTTGGGATGCGTGAGGAGTACGCCAAAACCTTCGCAAACCCTGACGGCGCCTCGTTGACGCAGGAGTCCTCCACCGCCCCATTGTTCGGGCGTGACGAGGACGGGGACCTCGTTCCCATCAACACCAAGCTGCGGTTCACAGAACACGGAACCGTCGCGCCGGGGGCTACCGCCGTGCAGATCGAGTTTCCGTCGGAGGGCTCCAACACTGTCACTCTCAACTATCTGGGACGAAGGGCATGGACGGCTTCGTGCAAGCGAACGGCAACACCCGATACGTCCTCCGTAACCCAGGTGGCGTGGGCGTTGACCGGACAACGGGCCTTCCAACAGACGTTTTCACGGTCATCAGACGCGGCGACGGCTCCGTCGTCACCATGTTCCCCGGCACGAGTCCGAAGGGCTGATCCGTGGCTATCAGAATCGAACTCTGGACGAGCGACGGGCTCATTGACGGTGCGGAGCACTGGTGGGATGACGTCGAAGCGACTTTGGACTCGCTGGATCCAACCAGAGAGTTGTTTCCGTTGCTGTGGCAAATCGACCCCTTTGGGGACGCAACCTTCACAAAGTCTCAGCTTGATCCTCTCGGTGAGGAGCTACGACATCTCGCTACGGCAACGTCACGCTCGACGGTGGTGGCGATCGCAGAGGAGCTCACAGCGCTATGTGTGAGCGGCCTCGACGCGAACTCGTCAGAGCTTAGGTTCGTGGGGGATTGATGGCTTTCCTGCGCGTCCTTGTAGCGAGCGTCATTGCGTGGCTCGGCCTCGTGTCGGTCGCCGAAGCCATTCCCCTGCCGGACGCGGTGAGGACCGGTTACACCTACCACGCTCCGGAGTTGCCGGCTGCGACGGATCACGCGGTCAGCGAGCGCGGACCGCCCTCGTCCGCCTACGACCAGCTTCCTCTGTCCCCCGACGTCGACGACTCGTCGTACGGCATTGCCTCGCGCCCCGACGTTCGGCCGGTCCACGACTACAACGACCGACCTCGCTTCGCGCAGATCGACAGTTGGGCTGCGACCCCGAAGTCGGCCGAGGACCTGGGGAGCATCTGCGTCGGCCTCACGCGGAGTCGTGTTGCCGCAAACGCAGGAACCAAGCTTGGCTGGAGCACAGGCGATGACATCTACTCGCTGACGAACGCGGGTAACAATCCTGCTTGGTCCACGGTGAGGGGACGGTTCTGGAAGAACGAGGCCTCCAGCCCCAAGTACGGCTCGTGGACAGACGATCAACTCGCCCGAATGCGGACGGGCCGCGCTCCGCAGCGATACAACCCCGACAAGGGCGGAATGGAGTCCATGGACCTCAGCCACGAACCGATTCCATTCCGTGACGGTGGGACATCCGTCATTCCTCGGTGGCCGCAGGATCACGCCGCGGTCGATCCCTTCAGACATCCGGGGTACTGACATGACCAACCTTTCTGCAATCTTCACCGCGCAGCAAACAAGCCAGATCGACTGGAACGGGCCCCTCTTTAGTCTGTACGAACTTCCGAGCGCGGTATGCCGAGTATCGCTTGAGTTCCGGTCGGCCGGCTCCGCCTTCCGGCAGGGCGTACGCCTGAAGGTCCGTGGCGGACAACTTGAGATCGACGGAGTCGAAGCGACTGACTTCGCACTGTGGTACGACACTGCGCCGAGTCAGGTTGAAGTTAACGTTCGCTGGAAGGGGAAGGGTCCGCGTTCGCTCCGGATCTGGAACTCCTGGGAGCACAACGGCGTGGCGCATGCCTGGCTCGGCAACGCGGGAATGCGCGTCGAGGAGGTCGAGCCGGGTCGCTTCCTCCTGCGCTGCAGTGATGGTGAGGGTGAGCCGGACTTCGATGATCTCGTTGTGGGCGTGACTGTCGAATGAGACGGGTGGCGTCGTGGCTCGCGGCGTTGGCCGTCGCACTATTGGGCTGGCTGCAACCGGCGACGGCCCAAGCCTTTGCTGCTCCGCAGCCGGTTCCTGTTCACATCTACGACAGCCCGATCTGCGACGCGCCGCAGGACGACACCGTGTCCGAGCGAGGCCCGCCCACCAGCTACGGCTACACCCATCACCCCGCGGCCGACGACCTCGTGTCGCACGGCGCTTTCGAGCGCTCAGATGTCGCCGCTCATGGAGCTACGACCACCTACAGCAGCAGTGCCGAAGTGGCACAAGCAACGGGCGCCACCACTACGACCAGCCGGTCTGCTCAGGTACGGAGTGGGGACCTCTCGTCGCATTCGGTTGCGGTGGTTGCCGCAAACAAGGGACCGACCACGCTGTTCCACTACACGGACGAGGCGGGCCAGCGAGGAATCCTTGAGAGCGGGCGCCTGAACCCGTCGCTGAAGAGCGTCAGTCCCAAGGACGCTCGCTACGGCGACGGGCAGTATCTGACCGACGTCACTCCAGGAACGAAGAACTTGCGCATAACTCTCGGCGTGCTTCCTAGGTATCCCGTTCCAAGGCCGGAAGTTCACCCATTACGTAGAGATCGATGTTTCCGGCCTCAACATCGTCAAGGGACGCGACGGCGTCTTCGTCAACCGGTCAGGAGACCCACTCGATATCACCCGCCGCCTGATCAGTGGTGGGATGAACTGATGCGATATCAGCGCGTTCGATGGCTCCAGGACTCGCCGGAGTTCCCTGTCATCCTGTACAGCGAGATCGACGACGACGGTTGGGAGATCCGGAAGGTCGATGAATACGCCGACGGGCACCAGGACCTTGCCTCCTCGAGCATCGAGACCGGCAAAACAGTCCTCGGAGAGGACCGCGTCCCGCCCCTGGTAGAGATCAATGAGGATCCCCAGTTCGAAGGTGGAGCGATCACGAAGCAGGAGTTCGAGGCCGTCTGGGCCAAAGCCAAAAAGTGGTTCGACCTGCCATGACCTTGCTTCGCCTCGCGCTCACCCTCGTCCTCGCAGCCTTCGGTTGGTTTGTGCCGCCGAGTGCGGCCGGCGCACTGGCCGATCCTGCGCCCATCGCCATCCACACGTACTACGACGACCACCACACTGAGTCGCTCATGCGCACGGCGACCGAGCGCGGGCCGCCTGCACGAGACCACCGCACCATCTACGACCTCGACGGACTACAGCGGCTCGGGCACCTGGCGCGCCCGCGGGCCGCTACACCCCGCCTGGCGTATACCTATGACCACCAGGGACCGCTTGTGTCGCCCATGGGCGGTAGCCAGCCCGAGTCGAGGCCACCCAGCTGTCTAACGCTTGGTCTTGCCTCCAACCATCGATCTGACAACGCCGCAAACACGGGTCAGAAGTGGGCGTACCGCGGTGTAGGACGCAACCACCCTGGTTACGACGATGCAATGAAGGGCCGGGTGAATCCGCGCAATCCGAACGGCACGGCCACTCCCGAGCAGCACAACCTCGGTAACACCACCGACAGCTCTTACACATCCTGGACCCGTGATCCGGCTATCGCGAGGCGGTTCGCTGGCGAGGATGGCGTAGTCCTCCGCGTACCGCGAGGTGGTGGCTCCCCGTACAAGTTTGAGTGGTCGCCAGACGTCTACTACGAGCAGGAAATCCTGATCCGAGGACCGGTGTGCGGAGCTCTGATCTGCTGACATGACCAGATTCCTCGAACCTGACGAACTCCGCCAGATCCTCGCGTCGAGCAGCGACACCATCGCGCAAGAACTCGCTGACCTGCTGGAGGCCACAGACTCGGCCGAACTGATCGCTGTGGAGCCTGCTGCTGCCTCGACGCTGCTTCCGACGTACGAGACGCGACTGGCTGCCGCGGAGGCGGGGCTCGGGCCCCGAACGGAGGGGCTCGCGCCGTTCGTAGCCGCACTGCGTGAGGACCGCACGGTCGAGATGTTCTCGGTCGCTATGGGCAGGACCGTCGGGATTGGACTGCTATCGCTTGACGGCGATCTGGTGGCCATCACCCTGATACGGGCTGGAGGGTAACGGCGTGATCAGACTCTGCGGCGCTGTCCTGCAACTGGTCCTCGCCTGGTTCGTGCTGCTCGGTGCACTGACGTCGCCCGCATCCGCCGACGTCGTTCCGCCGACTTCGCAGGGTTCGGTCTTCGCCTACGATGCTCCGCATGGCGCCGCACTGATCACGTACAACACCAACAGGCGCGGTCCGGCGACCACCTACGCCGCCGACCGCTGGTCGCGAGGAGCGTTGACGGGCCAGGAATCGGCCGTTGACCCGGCGAGCAAGCGCTACACCATCCACACGCTGCTCGTGCAGCCTGAACTGCCTGGGGCTACGACCCGGGAGCAGGTTCGGCGAGCCAACGTGGCTCTCTCGTCGCGTCAGCGCTTGCGTGTTGCCGCAAACGCAGGACGCCGAGCGTTCGACATCCATCCGCGAGTCTCGGGTGTCGGCGACACTCGGGCCAGCTGAACGATCCCCGTCTGGGAGCGCTCCGGGGCAAGCTGACGCCGGACGACCTCCAGGATCTCGCGCACAATCCGAACGCGAACTACTTGCTCGACAGCGCCACCGGCAACATCAACGTCATCCAGGAGGTTGACGGCGTCATCCTGCGCATCACCACGCCGCGGGACGCGTTCAAGATCATCTCGGTGGGGCGCATGAGGCCTAACCAAGTGCCCAATGGACTTGAGAGTGGCCGCTTCGTACCGATCGGCCCGGGAGGCTAACCATGGCAACCGTCCACATCCGCGACATCATGAGATGGCTCGCTGAGGCCGGCCAGGCCGATGCTCAGCCATGGTCGGGCGAGTTCTTCCTGGAGATTCGCTTCGATGAGCCGACAGCCTCGCTCCCTGTGGACGCTGAGATGGCAGGAAAGGTCATCACGGCTGACACTGCTCAAGGCACAGTGACAATCGTCTTCGACGACAACGGGCAGCTGAGGTCGCTGGATATCTCATGAACGTCCTGGTCCGCGTACTCGTAGCGCTGCTGATCGCGCTATCGATCGGCGGGACTCCCAACGCAGCCGAAGGTGCGGACGTCGGGCGCGCCGTGCTGCCAGTCCACACGCACGACGGGCTCTGGACCACCTGTAGCACGCAGGTGACCTGCCACGCCGACCTCGGGCCGCCTCCTCATTACAGCCATCGCTGTCGCCATGCCGCCGAGGCGAGTGGATCGCGCGCCGCTTCGGCGCGCCCGCACAACGCGGCACCCCTTGCGAACACCACGTACGACGACCCCACGCAGCTCGTCCTGGTCGCCGGCGGCGGTCCCACGACCGGGAGGCTGGGTCAGGTCGATAGGGAGAACCTTCCCTCGCGCGGTCGATCGCAGGTTGCCGCAAAGGGCGGAGGTGCTCTTGTCGATGCCGGCAAGTACGACTACCTCTTCGGCCGAGTGGCGTCGGACGGCCACCGAAGTTGATCGGCCGGTGGCAGTGATGCTGGAGGTCGATGCCCTCGCCGGCAGCGTCAGTGGCGAGAAGGATCCGCACGGGCGTCTTGACGGGATCCTCGTTGAATCGGGCACGGATCAGTTCGCGGGTCTCGGCATCAGTGCCGCCCTCGATGATCTCGACGCGTTCGTCCTTATAACCCTGCTGGCGCAGAATGTCGCGGAGCCACCGAAGGGTGTCGACGTACTCGGTGAAGACGACAAGGCGCTCGTTGTTCCAATCGCCGTGCGAACGGAGCGTGCCCTCGATGTACGCGAGAAGTGCTTCCAGCCGCGAGTCGGGTCGGCCCTCGAAGCGGTGGCCCCATTCGCTGAGCCAGTCGAGATCCTCCAGATCCTCATCGGTGAGGGGTGGCAGGGAGCTCTTGGCCTCACGGAGGGCCTCAAGCTCGGGCTGGTCGACCTTGCCTTCCTCAAGCTCGTCGGCACCGGGTCCGAAGATCTCGTCGTAGTCGAGGTCGAAATCGACATCTAGACCACGCGAGCGGGTGCCTCGGTAGACGTCGACCTTCTGGGCGAACGCGACCGGCGACGAGAAGAATCGCTTCGTTCAGCTCAACGGGCAAAGGCGACGCCTCGGGTTGAGTGCCGTGGCGCCTACCAGCGACTCGTTCGACTACCGCTCTTACATCACCGAGCGTTGGGATCAGCGGCTCGCGTTCAATGTTCTTCCTTGGCCAACAGTGACCCACCAGAAGCTCGTCGAGCGGGCGGTGGACCATCTCCCGCCCTTCAACTCCAAGGGGACTGGGTACCGGGACGCCCTGATCTGGTCGGATGTCGTGACGCTGGCTGCCGAGGGATGCGATGTGGCGTTCGTGTCTGCAGATGGCGTCTTCGGTGATACGGCGGGGAACCTCGCTGAACTCCTTCAGGAGGACGTTGAACGGGTCGGCGGCAAGGTCGAGCTGGTCCGTGACTTCGGCGCGTGGCTACTGGAACAGCTTCCATGGCAGGTTGAAAACCTGCCAAAGGCTCTCAAGATCAGTCGAGATGCCGAGTTCTACGGCTTCTACCTGAAGTCCGACTTTCAATCCGAACTGGCCCCCGAGCTCTCCGACCTCGGGCTGGATCAAGCTCCCTATGCCCTGGAAATCGACGAGGTTGAATGGGACGGCCACTTTGAATCCGTGAGCGAAGCTGCTGTCCCGCCGGATCTCACATTGGTTGAATACGACATCGGCCAGACGGTGCGATTCACCGCGGTCTTCGATCGTGAGGTCCAGCCAGAAGGTGACTGGGAGGGGTCGCGCCTCGGAGTCGGCGGAGGGTGGCAGGTCGCTGGATCTGTCGCGATGGTTGTGCAATCGGCAGTCCTCTTCGGCGGTGAGTTTGGCTTCAGTATCGACGAGGTCGCCTGGCGCAGAGCTGACGGCCGCGGACCTGGCGCCACCATCTATCGTCCGGAGTTCGACCCAGCCCAGCTATCGCTCGACATCCGATGACCAAGTCCGGTCGTAAGAACTCACACTGGGCGTGAGAGCCCGGTCCCAGGCCGCCGCGTGTGCACCGCACACAGAGTTCGAAGTGCAGTAGCGAGGGCTACGCCGCCACATTTGATTGCGTCCCATGCCAAGACGAGCACGACGAGGTTGAGCCACCCCGGTGCACCGTTCGCGATGATCCCGGCCAGCATGTGCATCGCCACAAGCAGAGCCGCCGCGAGCGCACTGAGCGCGGCAGCAGTACGCCAATGAGGCTCCTGCGCACGCACGCGGCGAGCCAGCAGGTTCGTGGGCGCGTAGAACTGGAGGTAGCGGTGCATGCCGCGACGGCGACGATGACCGTCAGCGCGAGCAGGATCAGCATGGGTCCTTCCCGGTGGTTGGACTTCCTCGATACGCCGGTGGCTGACGGGACCCGAACTGCACCGGACACCCCTGTGGAAGTCGACGCCGCGCGCCCACCTATGGAGCCGAGATGGCCCGGGGTTCCATCGAGGGTGACGGCGTCGGCCGCTCGCTCAAGTCCGCCGATCCGGCCACGCGCAGGGCGGCGAGTGCACGCTGACGCTCCCAGCGCTGGGCGTCGTTCTTCGCTCCACCACCAACCGGCAGGTCGGAAGTGATCTTGTAGTGATCGCGGTATGCCGCGACCGTCGCCGCTTCGTCGAGCCAGACGTCGCATCCAGTCACGCCGACGGGGCGGGGTCCGAGTCGCCGAGTCCATGGCTCGTGGCTCTCGACTGCGTCCTGCGCCAGTGCCCAGGCGCGCGCCTCGATCAGTTCCTTGCGCTCGTCGATCGCTTGGCGGTCCTCAGCGGGCATCGCACCGAGCGGCTCGGGGATCAGACCGGCGATCAGGCGTGGGCGGAGGTCACAACCGCGCGGCGGAGCCGCGGCCAACTTGTCGACGCGGTAGCGGAGAACGGCGGCGATATCGTCGGCGTCGTCCAGACCGTGACGGCCGACGGCTCGCGGAACCAGTCGCTCCAGATCGTGGTGGTAGGACTCCGCGCGACGAAGCGCCGCAGTAAGCGGGCCGAAGGCCGTCGACTCCACGACCGCGGCGTGCTCCTCTGCGGTCAGCCCCGATCGGCTCAGCAGGTCAGCGAAGCGATCGTGCTGAGCCTCGGCCGCGATCGTCTCGAGTTCAGCGGCGAGGCGGTCGATGCCACCGTGGAGCTCATACTCGGCCTCGATCGTCTGCGTGGCCGAGAGGTCTGCGCCGCTGTGCTGGAGGACGCCGTACAGCACGGTTCTCGCAGTAACGTCGTCCGCCTCGGGCGTGGAATGGCTGTCGTCGGGCTGGTCGAGGGCGACGTACGCGATGTTGGAGTCGCGGCCGCGGGTCATGGACACGTAGAGGTTTTCCCGCGTCGTCGACGCGGTCACGACAACGTGCGCCGTGTCGACGGTGATGCCCTGGGCACGATGCGCGGTTACGGCGTATCCGAGGTCGACGTGGTCCGCTACGTACTCCGCCGGGAGCACGGTGCGCCCACCACGGCCCGGTCCCAAGCGCTTGACCACAACGGCTCCGTCGCGCCGGATGTCGGTGACCCGCCAGCGGTCGCCGTTCTTGACCCACCCACCGCGCAGTGTGCGGATGCGTCGGTCGTTCTGGCGCGTGATGACATTGTCTCCGACCGAGGCTCGGCCGCCGTCGACCAGGTCGATCTCGTGCTGGTCGACGGCGCCGTCCAGGAGCAGCCGTTCGGCCCGTGCGCGCTCGTTCAGAGCGCGAACGTCCCGAGCCGACTCGGTCACGAGGATGCTGGCACGGCCCGCGGCACAGTCCGCTCGCCAGGCGACGTACGCGGCATCGACCATCTCGTCCGTGACGCCCTCGCGGATGCGCTTGTGGCGGGCGTACGCCGAGATGACCTGCACGTCGCCCCGGCTGAGCGCGAGCGAAGCCTGCTTCTCCCAATTATTGGTGAAGCGATGGATCTCGACCAGTTCCGGTGCGTCCGTACGTCGCTCGACAACGAGTGCGAAGGCGCCACCGGCGTCGACCGACTGGAGCTGGTGGGGGTCGCCGACGAGCAGCACCTTGGCACCCGCACCTGCGGCGATCCCGGTAAGCCGGTCGAGTGTCACGGTGTCAGCCAAGGTCGCCTCGTCGATGATCACCAACTGACCGCGCCGGAGTTCGGTCCGGCCGTGGTCATGCTCGTGAAGCCACTTCGCCGTGTTCTCGCACGCGACGCCAAGGTCATCGGCCAACGCCTGGGACGCCGCGGCGGACGGCGCGAGACCGACCACGCCCCCCCGCCCGCGCTCCGCCGTCCAAGCTGCTCGCAGCGCTCGCATCGTGGTGGTCTTGCCTGCCCCGGCCGGCCCTACGAGTACGTCCACCTGGCGGCCCGACTGGCAGATGCTCTCCACCGCACGGCTCTGTTGTGCGCTCAACTGGACCTTTCCGGTCGCAGCCGCCCGCCTCGCAACGCTCGCGGCCGTCGGTGCAGTCACCTTCTCGGCACGACCCAACAGCCGCGCCTCGGCATCGAGTACCGCGGCCGAGGAGTACTTCTCACCGTGCCGCGGTCGGAATCGGCTCGTGCCGTCCTCGTGCTGGAACCGGGCGGGGCTGAGCGCGAGTTCCGGCGGCGTCAACATCACGGAGCGCGACTGCGCCGCATCGACGATGAGACCGACGACGGCCTCGCGGTCCTCGGTCGTCGCGAACCTCAGTGCCATGGTCTGCTTCGACGCCTCGGCCATCAGGTTCCAGTGCGTCCACACGGCCCGTTTCACTGCCACGGCGGCGACCACGTCGGCGCTGATCGCCGCGATCGCAGACAACGACACGTCCTCCGCAGTCACGGCCTTGCCCTGTCCGCCGGTCAGCGCCTGTGCCCACGCCATCGGCTCGGTCCCCATCCGCTCGGCGGCACGCTGCCGCCACTCGGCCGTCAGGTCTGCAAGCGATCGGAGCTCCTTCGGCGGGCGAGTGGCAAGCGTCGCCTGGGCTCGGAGTACGACGATGGTCTTCGCTGAGGGCGTGCGTCCGTGGCGGGCGGCGTACTCAGCGATGAGCTCGTCCTTCTTGAGCTCGATCTCGCGGGTGCGACTGGAGAACTCGGTGATCAGGTCGTCGCTCACGCCAGCGATCTCCCATCGAGCGTTCCGGTCGGGTCCCCGCTGCCGTAACTCCCACTCGATGCCGAGGTCACGCGACAGGCGATCCGCGACCAGGGCGTCGTAGTGCGCCGACAGGCCGGTTCGGGAGGCGAATGCCGGGCGTCCGTCGAGGCTGCGCCAGCGGCCGTCCATGACGGTGAGGACCTTGTTGGCGATGACGACGTGCGTGTGGAGCTGCGGATCGCCGGCCCGCGAATCGAAGTGGTCGTAGGCAACGGCCGCAACGCCTGCCACGTCGACCTGGGCCACGGCGCCGTCTCTGTCGGAGATGCCTGCCCGGGTGGCAGCCACCCCTCGCTCAAACAGGTCGATCACGTCGGCGACCGCCCCGTGGTGGGCGGCGACGATCCGCTCCTGGGTGGCGGCGTCGGCCACACCCCAGAGCACGGAGACCGACTTCGGGACGCTGAAGGTGAGGTCGAATCCGGCGACCGCTCGTCGCATCCCGGCCGCGGTCTCCTCGGCCTCGGTCCGGGTGATCTCGGCCGCGAAGTCACCCTGGGTCATCTCCGGGTCGAGCGCGGCGACGCGCTCCTCGATCCGGTCAGCGAGCCGCTTGTACGACGGATACGCCCGGCCGAGTTGTTCAGCTGTGATGGGGTCGCGGCCCATGCCAACAAGCAGGGCGAGCTGGTCCTCGGTCACCTGCATGCCCGACCGGATCTGGCCGGAACCGAAGGCTCCGACGCCGGACCCGAGCCAGCGGCCCGGCGGCGTACCGATCTCAGAGTAGTAGCGGGTCAGGGGCGTCGACATCGCGCGCAGGCCATCACCGGCCGCGACGCTGCGCAGCAGGTACTGGTATCCGCTACCTGCGGACATCCGGCGCATCGAGACCGTCACGGCCGCCTCCGTTCCACAGGCGTCAGGTGCGCGTGTTCCTCCACAGCCCCCTCGATCTGCACACCGTGTGAGAACAAAAGAGGAGTAGGACCGGGTGGAGGGAGGCGCGTACCTGATGTAGGCGAATCGAGGAACTAGAAGGGTGGCGAACGCGGTGAAGTCTTGCGCAGTCCAAGGACTTGGTGCCGTAATGGAAATCGGACGACGTCTTGGTTCGTCAACGAGGCGACGTTCTGACCCATCGCTTGAGCCGACCAGGCTCAGGACAGAACAGGTCTCGGGCATGACGAACCCACGAGCATTCATCGCGATAGCCGCGGTAGCCACGCTGCTGGCGGCACTGGCCGGCTGTGCTGGGAACACACAGGAATCGGTGGCCAGGCCCTCGCCCTCGAGCGCTTCTTCCACGAGCCCTCGCTCTACGGCCTCGCCGTCTGACACCAAGCCGTCGACAGACTCGCACCGCGCCGCCGAGGCGGCTCGCAGTTTGGTGGGGGACTACTTCACCGTCGTGGATCGCCTTCGCCAGCAACCCACTGCCTCGATGAGTGCACTCAACAGGGTCACGACGAGCTCACAGTTTGTCGCTCAGCGAAGGTTGATCAGCAGCGAGCGCGCCAAGGGGCTCCGGCAGGCGGGTTCCACTCGCATCGCTGAACTTCGAGTCGAGTCTGTCAACCTCGACAACTCCGACCCATCCGCCGGCAAGGTCCCCACAGTGGCGATCGATGTTTGCTGGGATGTGCGCGAAGCCGACCTCGTAGACCGGCGCGGCAGGTCAGTCGTGAGTGCCTCCCGCCCGACCAGGGGCTGGACCCGGTACACCGTCGCCAACTACCAGTACTCCAAGAGCCCCACAGAAGGCTGGCGAGTCGCGACTAGTGAAAACCTTGATCAGGCGCCATGTACCGCCACGTGACCTCGTCTATCGCGACAATCCTGGTGGCCGCAGCCGTGACACTGGGAGCTCAAGTTGCGGCCCATGCCGAGCCCGCCTGCCAAGTCACCGATCCGCTAACCGGGCATTGCACGGTCTGGGTCGAGGTGCCGAGCCAATCGGGAACGCCCCGGACGCCGCCTGATGAGGGCCCACGGGACACCGGGTCGGGTGCATCGTGCTACTGGGACCCGGAGGCGCCGGGGCTCGGTGGCCCTGCGGGTCCGGTGCCCTGCCAGTCGGAGTACGGCTACTGGTCCAACGCACAGAACTGCTATCTCATGGCGTTGGATCCTCAGCCGCTTGCGGGCGATTCTTCCTGGCAGGGCCACGAGCCGGGTGATGGGGCGGTGTACACCTGCTATCAGCCGCAGACCGACATTGGCGTCTGGGTCTGGTTCCAAAACCCACCACCCGGCTCTGGGACGGGGCCAACTCCTCGAGAGGTCGCCCAGATC
Source organism: Nocardioides sp. Z21_20 (assembly GCF_059766585.1). Lineage (NCBI taxonomy): Bacteria > Bacillati > Actinomycetota > Actinomycetes > Propionibacteriales > Nocardioidaceae > Nocardioides > Nocardioides sp. Z21_20. The sequence continues at coordinate 20,176 of NZ_JCBAJX010000019.1, read as the reverse complement.
GCGATCGACTCGATGCAGTTGCGCGCCATCGACATCGGCATCGTGCCCGAGTCGGGGCCAGATCGCGTCGGCCTCGTGGGGATGCCGGTGTGGATGTGGGCGCGGAACCCTGATGAGGAGACATTCGGCCCGACTACAGCGACGGCCAGCGCCGGCGGCATCACCATCACCGCGACCGCGCGGACCCACCGGGTCACCTGGGACATGGGGGACGGAACCACGGTGGTCTGCCGTTCGGCCGGGACCCCGTACCAGCCGCGCTTCGGGAAGCAGCAGTCACCTGATTGCGGACATGTCTACGAGCGCTCGAGCGCCAGCGAGCCTCGCCAGGAGTACACCGTCACGGCGACCTCGGACTGGGTCATCACCTGGTCGGGGGCAGGGCAGAGCGGGACCCTCCGGTTGAACGGCCTGACCCGCTCGGTCGCCATCACTGTCGGAGAAGCACAGGTGCTCGTCCAGTAGCAGCGGCGTTGATGAGGGGAGCAGGGCATGACCGAGACAGTCACCCGAGATGAGACGACGACCCGTCGAGGATCGCCGCCAGCCACTCCCCTTGCGCCGCCGCCCAAGCTGCGGCGCAGGCCGGCGCTGGTGGCCGGCGCGGTCGCGGCGATCTGTGTGGGCGCTCTCTTGGGCGGATGGGCCTGGACCTCGACCACCAACACCCAAGAGGTGCTGGCGGCACGCGACACCATCGCGCGCGGCACGATCATCTCCGCGGAGGACCTTGAGCGAGTACGGATCAGTGCGGATCCGGCCCTGGCGCCGCTACCGGGTTCGGTCTACGACGACATCGTCGGTCAGCGTGCGGCACTCGACATCGCCGCCGGCACCCTGCTGACCCAGGACTCGACCGCCTCGCAGGCGCTTCCAGCTGGGGACATGTCCGTGGTCGGTGTCGCGCTCACTCCTGCGCAGGCCCCTGGAGTCGCCCTGCAGAGCGGCGACCGCGTCAGGGTCGTGGTCACGCCAGGTGAGGGGGGCGAGCAACCCTCCGGGTCCCCGGCCGTCAACGAGGCGGAGGTCGTCGGCAGCCACCTCGACGAGGCGACCGGCCAGCTCATCATCGACCTGCTCGTCCCCCATGCCGACGCCGCTACGATCGCGGCGCGCGTGGCCACCGGCAACGTCGCCCTCGTCTTGGACTCCCGGGAGCGGTGATGGCTGTCATCGCCTTGTGTTCGGCGTCCGGCTCCCCCGGTGTGACCACAACAGCGGTAGGGCTGGCCATGCTCTGGCCGCGACCGGTTCTCCTCATCGAGGCTGATCCCACCGGTGGGTCCAGCCTACTGGCGGGCTACTTCCGGGGTGCGAGGGCGTATGAGGCTGGGCTGATCGAGCTGGCGCTCTCAGCGGTCGAGGTGTCTCAGGCTCTGCCCCGGGTGGCCCAGCCGGTTGCGGGCTCGAACGTCTCGTTCGTCGCCGGCACTCGTTCCCATGCGCAGGCGACCGGGCTGCGTGACCTGTGGGGTCCCCTCGCAGACGTGCTCTGCGATCTGGACGAGCAGGGCCAGGACGTGATCGTCGATGCCGGCCGGCTCGGGCTGGTCGGCTCCCCGGAGACCCTCCTGGCCACCGCTGACGTGACCGCGCTGCTCACTCGCTCGACGCTGCCGGCGTTGGCCGCTGCACGATCGCGCGCGGACGCCATCTCCCGAGACCACCTGTGGCAGAACCCGGCGGTGATCCTGGTCGGCCAGGGCCAGCCTTACCGCTCCCGTGAGGTCACGAAGGTTCTCGGGCTCCCGGTCCTTGCTGATGTGGAGGACGATCCCGAGGCCGCCGCCGTGTTCTCCCGTGGCACGGCGCCGGGCAGGAACTTCCACACTGGGGCGCTGACCCGCAGTCTGCGCGCCACGATCGCCGCCCTGCAGGCGCAGATCACCCGTGGGCGCACCCCCCTGTTGACCGAGGCATCCAGATGATGCCCCAGCGACACAGCGAAGCCCCCGACTTCACCGCGCTTCCGCTGTTCAGCGATGCGTCAGGGATCGCAGAGGTCACCACACTCCCTCGCTCTGATGTCGCGGACGGGTCGATGCGGGTTGCCTCGACGCCCGACCCGAGCAGCCCTGTGGATCTTGACTGGGGTATGGTGGCGGGCCTGCGGGCGCAGGCGTCGGAGCAGCTCAGTCAGGCTGTTGCCGCCGATCGGGGGCGCCTCGACAAGTCGGCGCAGGAGGAGTTGGGACGCTCCATCGTGCTGGATCTGGTCGAGTCCTCGATGGCCGAGCGGGTCAACTCCGGCGCAGGCGCGTGGACGCTCGTGCAGCAGGAGTCGCTCGCCCGGGCGGTGTTCGACTCGCTGTTCCGGCTGGGCCGGCTGCAACCGCTCGTGGATGACGACCGGATTGAGAACATCATCATCGCCGGCTACGACAAGGTTCGCCTCGAACTTATTGACGGGTCGCTGATCCCGGGGCCGCCGGTCGCGGACTCCGATGAGGAGCTGATCGACTTCCTCGTCTTTCTGGCCTCGCGCAGCGAGGTCAACGCGCGTGGGTTCTCCGCGGCTCAGCCGCGCCTGCACATGCGCCTCGATGGTGGGGCGCGCCTGGCGGCAGCCGCGTGGGTGACTCCGCGACCGTCGGTGGTGATCCGCCGCCACCGGCTGATGGAGGTCACCCTCGACGACCTGGTCGGGCGCGACATGCTCACCCCGGTCGCCGCTTCGTTCTTGCGGGCCGCGGTCCGTGCACGTAAGTCGATTGTGGTCTCCGGTAGCCAGGGCGCAGGGAAGACGACCCTCGTGCGTGCGCTCTGCGCCGAGATCGATCCTGGCGAGGCGATCGGCACCTTCGAGACCGAGTACGAGCTGCACCTGCACCAGCTCGAGCGCCATGACATCGTCCACGCCTGGGAGGCACGCCCGGGCTCCGGGGAGCGTGGTCCCGACGGCCGGCAGGCCGGCGAGTTCACCCTCGACGAGGCCTTGGTCGACTCGTTCCGGTTCAACCTCTCCCGCCAGATCGTCGGCGAGGTCCGTGGCCGCGAGATCTGGGCGATGATCAAGGCGATGGAGTCAGGAACCGGCTCTATCTCGACCACCCACGCTTCCGACGCGGTGGCTGCGGTCCGCAAGCTGGTCACCTGCGCTATGGAGGCCGGCCCGCACGTCACCCAGGGGCTGGCCACCAGCAAGCTCGCTGCCACCGTCGACCTCATCGTGCACCTGCACATGAGCACGACGGGCAGCGGCCATACGTCGCAGCGACGTCGCCGGGTCGCGGAGATCATCGCGGTCACTCCGGGTGAGCGGGAGACCGGCTACGCGACGACGCTGGTCTTCGGAGCTGAAGGGAGCGGGGCGGCGCTCCCGACGATCCTGCCGGATGAGTACCGCGCGCTGACGGCCGAGGGGTTCGACCTCTCCGGCTACCTCGCCGCGCAGGGGGTGGCGTCGTGACGCCGCTGATTCCGGCACTCGCCGGTGCACTGGTCGTCGCGGGCCTCCTCGCACTGATCGCCGGCCTCCGCCCGGCCCCGGCGGGCGAGCCTGCACGACCACCCTCCGGCCCCTTCTCCCGCCTGCGTGCGACATCGCGTCGTACGCGTCTGCTGCTGGTGGGCGGGCTGGGCCTCGGCGTAGTCGCCTGGTTGGTCACCGGATGGGCGCTGGCGGTGCCCCTCGGCCCGATCACCGCGGTGGGGTTGCCGATGCTGCTGGGTGCCCCTCCCGCGGCTGCCCAGATCGAGCGGCTCGAGGCGATGGAGGAATGGACCCGCGCACTGGCGGGTGTGTTGACCGTCGGTGTCGGCCTGGAGCAGGCGCTCGCGGCGACCCTGCGGTCCACCCCGGCGCCGATTGCCCCAGAGGTGGGCCGGCTGGTGGCGCGTCTGCGGGCCCGTTGGGCGACCGAGGACGCGCTGCGGGCCTTCGCCGACGACCTCGACGATGCGACCGGCGACCTGGTCGCGGCGAATCTTGTGCTGGCCGCTCGCCGGCGGGGCGCCGGGTTGGCCAGCGTCCTCGAGGGGTTGGCGGAGTCGGTCTCCGCGGACGTGCGTGCGCGTCGGCAGGTCGAAGCGGACCGGGCCAAGCCGCGGGCGACGGCACGGTGGGTCACGCTGATCAGCGCCTCGGTGCTGGTCCTGCTCGCCGTGTCGGGTTCCTACGTCGAGCCGTACCGCTCACCGGTGGGGCAGCTGATCCTGGCCGGGCTGCTGGCGGCCTACATCGCCACGCTGGTGTGGATGCGGCAGATGGCGATCGGTCAACCGCTCCCCCGCTTCCTCCAGCCGCGGGAGGTGCCTCGATGACGACCGGCCTGCAGATGATGCTCCTCGCGGGAGGGCTGGTGGGCCTTGGCGTGGCGTTGCTCGTCGCCCGGTTGATCCCTGCGCAGCCCGATCTCGCCGAGGCCCTGACGCGGCTCACCCCGTCGCGCCCGACCTCGATCGACCGGACGGCGGCCGGAGTGAGCGGTAAGGAGAAGCTCGGGGTCTGGGCTATGCGGATGCTGCCTCCTGGTCTGTGGGTGCGCACCCCGCACCGTGAGCTGGCTCTGCTGGGGATGCCGGTGGCGCGCTTCTACGGCGAGAAGCTCACCTTCGCCGGTCTGGGGCTGCTCATCGCGCCGGTGCTGGCCTGGTTCTTCAACCTCCTGGGATTCGCGATGCCGATCGGTGTCCCTGCTGTGGCGTCGCTCGGGCTGGCTGCGGTGATGTTCTTCGTGCCGAACTACAACGCCATCGACGATGCCCGCAAGGCGCGTCAGGAGTTCGCTCGCGCGCTCGGTGCCTACATCGACCTGGTCGCGCTGGAGCGAAACAACGGCTCCGGGGTCCGGCAGTCCATGGAGGCGGCCGCCCAGGTCGGCGACTCGTGGGTCTTCAAGCGGCTGAGTGAGGAGCTGACCAGGTCCCGATGGTCGGGCCTGCCGCCGTGGGACGCCCTGCACACCCTCGCCGAGGAGCTCGGGCTCCCCGAGCTCGACGACTTCGCCGACATCATGCGGCTCTCCGGGGAGGAGGGCGCGGGTGTCTACGCCACCCTGCGCGCGAGATCGGCCGGCATGCGCAACGCGATGTTGAACGACGCGATCGCCGAGGCCAACGCGGTCGGTGAACGGATGACGATCCCCGGGTCGCTGCTCGGCGTGATCTTCATGGCGCTGCTGGTGGCGCCCTCGCTGCTCCGGATGCTCACCAACACCTGATCCCGAACGACGGGACCGGGCCTGAAGGGAAGGGAAGGACCCATGGACCGAATGCTCAGCACTCTGCTGGCGGTTCAGCTGACGTGGCACAGTGTTCGACTGCGAAGCGAACGAGGCTCGGTCACCACCGAGCACGTGCTGTGGGCGGTCGCCGTCATCGCGATCGTCGGCATCGTGGTTGCGGCGGTGAGGGCCTATGTCACGACCCAGGCCGGCAACATCAACTAGCCGGGGCAACGAGTCAGGCTCGGCTTCGGTCGAGCTCGTGATCTTGTTGCCGGCGCTCTTCGCGGTGATGTTCCTCGGGATGCAGGCCGCGCTGTACCACCACGCGCGCACGGTCGCGATCGCGGCCGCACAGGAGGGTGCCCGGGCCGCAGGCGCGGAATCCGCCCGCGAAGCCGACGGTTCCCGCGCCGCCGAGACGTTCATCGTCCAGGCCGGCGGCGACGACGTCCTCCGCGACGCTGAGTCCACCGCGACCCGCACGGCGACCACAGCCACCGTGACGGTGCACGGCGCCAGCCTGAGCGTCATCCCCGGGTGGAGGCTGACCGTGCGGCAAAGCGCCACAATGCCCGTGGAACGGCTGACCCCACCATGACGGGCCTCGCCCTGCTGGGCCCTGCCATGAGAGGTTCGCGGCCCGAACGGGGCTCGGCCTCGGTCGAGGCCGTGATCGGGGTGCCCGCGTTCATGCTGTTCGTCGGTCTCATCGTCCTGGGTGGGCGGACCGCGACCGCGCACCAGGCTCTGGAGTCCGCCGCGGCCGACGGTGCACGCTCGGCATCCCTGGAACGATCCGCAGGTGAGGCCGCCCGCGCCGCCGAGGCCGCCGCCCGTTCGAGCCTGACCAACCAGCAGATCACCTGCCTCGACATGAGGGTCGCCGTCGACGCCGCCGGCTTCGCGGTGGCCGTGGGCCAAGACGCCGCAGTAGCGGTCACCGTCTCCTGCCGCCTCGACCTGGGGGACCTGTCGGTTCCAGGGGTCCCGGGGAGCCGCACCTTGCGAGCGACGATGTCGAGCCCGATCGATACATGGCGGGAGCGACCGTGAGCAGGCGTCGTGACGAGGGTGGATCGGTGACGGTGTGGCTGGCCCTGGGCAGCTTCGTGATGATGGCGCTGGTGGGCCTGGCCGTGGATCTGGGAGGTCAGGTCCACGCGCAGCAGCGCGCCCATGACCTAGCGGCCCAAGCAGCGCGGGCCGGCGGGGAGCAGGTACAGACGACCGCCGCCGTGGAGGGCCGCTATGCCCACATCGACGCAGCAGCAGCCCGCACGGCCGCACAGGACTACCTCGCCGCGGCGGGTGTCCGGGGCACCGTGTCGGTCGTGGGCGGGCAGCGGATCGCCGTCACCGTCTCCGATGCCTACGACCCCAAGTTCCTGTCCTTGTGGGGCATCAAGCGACTTCCGGTCACTGGAAGCGCTTCGGCACGCCTTGCCCGAACGGTCGGAGGAGCAGAGCGATGACCTCGCTGAAGGACCGCCTGGCCGGTCTGGCCGCTTGCCTGACCCTGATGCTGCTGGTTCTCGGTACACCCGCTGCGCTGATCACGATCGGCGCCCTCCCCCACTGGGGCGACTTCACGTGGGACCGCTTGAGCAGACCCGACGACGGCACCCTGGCTCTAGCGGTGATCGGCGTGGTGGCGTGGCTGGCCTGGCTCGTGTTCACCACATCGGTGGCCGTGGAGCTCGTCGCCCTCATCGGCGGGATCCGTGCCCCGCGACTGCCCGGTCTGCGGGTTCCCCAGGTGAGCGCGAGTCGGCTGGTCGCGATCGCGTCCCTCCTGTTCGTCGCCGTGCCACCCGTCTCGCAGACGCTCGCCCCACCCCATGGCGTCGCCGCCGCCGGCCCAGTGGCTCAGACGGTGACGCCGACCAGCTCGCTTACCACCACGCCGCCCTCTACGCCCCCTGCGGCTTCGTCAGTGTCTCGAGCGCGGGGGGCCGTCGAGGAGACGGTGCCCTACACGGTGCGGCGCGGCGACAGCCTCTGGAAGATCGCCGAACAGCAGCTCGGCGATGGCCGGCGATTCCACGAGATCGTGGCGCTCAACGAGTCCGTTCTCCATGGCCGGCCCGACTTCATCACCCCGGGCACCGTCCTGCGGATCCCGGCTGTCGCCGCAGATCCCGAAGGCGAGACCTATGTGGTGCGCCCGGGCGACACCCTGTCCGGCATCGCCCAGGCTCGGTTGGGTGATGCCACGGCCTTCCCGCGGATCATCCAAGCCTCACGACACATCGCGCAACCCGACGGCGCCCGCCTCACCGACCCCGACGTGATCGGGCCGGGGTGGCGCCTGATGATCCCGACCGGCACCGAGCAGCCGCCCAACCCGGCGGACCGAGCCCCCGCGGACCCACCGCCCAGACCGCCCAGACCGCCCACCGATGCTCCGCCCGATCCCCCGCCTGATCCCCCGTGGACGGCCCCCGTCGCGCCAATACCCCCCGACTCCGCCGCCGGCAACGACACCCGCACAGAGCGGTCGAGCAACGCCACCGAGGACGACACCGTCGTGCCAGGCTGGGTCCTGCCCGGGCTCATGGGTGCCGGGGCCCTCCTGGCGGGTTCGCTGCTGCTCGTCCTACGCCGGCAGCGACACACCCAACGACGCTACCGGCGTCCCGGCCGGACGATCGTGCCTCCGCCACCCGAACTACGGGCGGTCGAGAAGTCCGCGCACCTGTCCGGGTCGATCACGGCACCGAGGATCGAGGTCCTCCACCAGGCCCTTCTCCATCTGGCCGCCACGTGCGCGGAGCCTCCCCGTATCGAGAGCATCGAGCTGGCCACGGACCGCATCCGCCTTCACCTGGCCGCTCCCGCCGACCTCGGGGCGCCCTGGCGCGGCGACGCGAGGACCTGGTCGGCCTACCTGGACGACGACTTCGCCAGCGACTCCGGCGACAGTGCGCCGTACCCGCTGCTGGTCAGCCTCGGCCCCGGCGAGAACGGCGCCCTCACGCTGGTCAACCTCGAGGAGCTCGGCTCCCTGGCCCTGACCGGGGACGTCGAGGTGGCGATGGCCCTGGGGCGACACATCGCCGCTGAACTGTCGCTGAACCCCTGGTCGGTCCTCGTTGAGATCGAACTCCTCGGACTCGGCGCCGAACTGGCCACGATGGACCCGCTGCGACTGCACCATCACGGCGACACCGCCACGGGATTCTTGGAAGGAATCGCCCGAGACATCGAAGAGCAGGTCGCGACCACGGAACCCGACCGCTTCCGGGCACTGGTGGCCACGACCGACAGCGACCCGCACACCCTCGAGCGGATCGCGAAGATCGTCACCACCTGCGTCGGCCGGCCCGGCGTCGCCGTGGTCACGATCGGCGCTCACCCAGCTGAGGACACCGTCGAGGCGAGCCTGAGCCAGCAGGGCCGACTGAGAATCGATGCCCTGAACCTCCACCTCACCGCAGCCGGGCTCACCCCCAAGGAGGCGGCCGCGTGTGCGGCGATCGTCGACCTCACCCGCGACGCCACCGACGAACCCGTACCCGTCGCAACAAGCGATGACGGTCCCGAGGAGGCGCTCGTCGACCAGGCGGGAGCCCTACGCCCCGAGGTCGCCACAGTGCGCCCGGACGGGCCGGCGGGGTCCTCATCGCTGCTTCCCCTGGAGACAAGGGTCTACGAGGCCACCGCAGCTACCACCGCCGATGACATCGATCGGACCGCCCCGCTGGTCTCGGACCCGGCGAGGAAGGCACTCGATGCGGATCCCGGACTCGACGACGATCTCCGGTTGTGGCGCGCCCCCAGCTCCCCCGTCCCCCGGCTGACCCTGTTGGGCCCGGTCAGCGCGCGGACCAACGGCGAGGCGACAGCGGTCACCCGCCGCAAACCGTTCTACGTCGAGATGCTCAGCTACCTCGTCCTGCATCCCACCGGGGTCACCACCGCTGAGGTCTGTGATGCGTTCGGACTTCGGCCGGACCGAGCCAGGACCGATCTCGGCGTGGTCCGACGCTGGCTCGGCACCGACCCCCGGACCGGCGAAGCACACCTGCCCAGCGCACGCTCCCGCAACAGCGACCAGGGCCGCGGCACGTCGCTCTACCGTGTCCAGGGCGTCCTGAGCGACCTGGACCTGTTCCGCCGCCTGCGCACCCGCGGACAGAGCCGCGGCGAGGAGGGCATTGCTGACCTCGTGCAGGCGCTCACGCTCGTCACGGGCGAGCCCTTCATCGGGCTACGCCCAGCGGGATGGCACTGGCTCCTGGACGGTGACCGGCTCGACCACATCATGAGCTGTGCCATCGTCGACGTCGCGCACATCGTCACCACGCGCGCCCTGACGACCGAGGACTTCGAGCTCGCCAGGGTGGCAGCCGAGACCGCCTTCCGGGCCGCGTCCGACGACGAGACAGCTCGTCTGGACATGGTCGCTGTCGCCGTCGCCACCGGCCACGCCGATCTCGCCGCTCGACACCTGATCGAGGGGATCTTCGAGCGCAGCGACGACCACCTAGGACCCATCGACCTGCCGGAACGGACCGTAAGGATCGTGCGGCAACGCGGCTGGGATCGCACGCCGCCAGACCCGCATCGTTGACCCACCAACAGCGGTGGAGGTGCGCCGGATCGCCCGTGTCGAGGCCTCCGGCGAACTTTCGGGGGGAGGCATCTGACCTGCGCAAACGCAACCTACCCCCACTGTTTCGGTGGGCCAGGGGTAGGAAGTCGGTGATGTCGGCGAGTCACCGTCGAGGGCATGAACAACCCGGCTTCGACGTCGCCGCGCTGGTCGGCCTCCACGATGTTGCAGGTCTCGACAGACGCCGATCTTCGGACCGCAGCCTCGGGCTATGCCAGCCTCGGCATCCCGGTCTTTCCGTGTGTAGCGGGCGGCAAGCAACCGCTGACGCCGAACGGCTTCCATGACGCCAGCACGTCGGCGCAAGCCGTCGATGCGTGGTGGACGCGCAACCCGGACGCGAACATCGGGCTGCCGACCGGTGCGGTCTCCGGCGTGCTCGTCGTCGACGTCGACGTCCACCGCGGCGGCAACGGATTCGCGGCCTTCGAACGAGCCTGCGCGACTCACCTCGCCGACGGCTGGGGCTGGCTGGTGCGGACCCCCTCCGGTGGACTGCACGCCTACTACCCGCCCTCGGGCGAGGCGGGACAGCGGTCCTGGCAAGCGCCCACCGCGCACATCGACTTCCGTGGGGACGGCGGGTACGTCATCGTCCCACCATCGCGTCTCCAGGCTGCCGGCCAGCCGGCGTCCTACCGCGTGATCGCGGTCGCGCAGCACCAACCGCGCCCCGTCGACGCCCACAGCCTTCGCCAACTCCTCGAGCCGCCGCGCCCGACCCCGCCGCCACGATCACTTGCCTGTCTGGGCACTCAACCCGACAAGCTGGCCGGCTGGGTCGCCACCCGCCCCGAAGGAGCCAGAAACCACGGCCTGTTCTGGGCTGCCTGCCGGATGGCCGAGAGCGGACACCGCTACGACACGACCCTGGCGCTGCTGGGCGAAGCCGCCCGCTGCGCCGGATTACTCGACCGAGAGACCGAAACGACGATCCGCTCGGCCTATCGGATCGCCTCGCGCCTCTCCCCCGCGATCCACCCGAGCCCGACCACAGTTGAGGCGGTAACCCTGTGAACACGAACGCCTACTACCAGCACCAACCCGCTCCACCCGACCCACAGCCAACGACCACCCCGGCGACCGACACCGAAGTGGCCTGGCTGGCGCGACACGGCGACCCCTCACTGCCCCATCCCGCGGCGAGCCTGCAATCCGGGGGCGGACGGTCCATCGCCTGGGTGCGACCCAGCGAGCTCGCCACGACGGTGACGAGCCCGCTGCTCACCCGCGGCGCCGACCTCCAAACCGAGCTTGCTCGCCAGGTACGACGGGCCCCTGCCTCGGCAGCACGCGCCGGCGGGCGGGTCACGAGATCCGCGATCGCCCGGCCGGCACCGGTGAGTCCCACACCGGAAGGACTCGGGCTGTGAACGCCGACTTCCACACCTCCGAAGGGCTCCGCAGCCTGCTCGTCCGGCTCGACGAAGCAGGCTCCGACGCCTGGCACGACGACGAGGAGGCTGCGGCCCTGATGCGCTTCGCGATGACGAAGTACGGCGCTCTGGCCCGCAAGCACGGCCTCGAACCCGACGACGCCGCGGTCGCCGCGTTCGAGGTGATGCGGACCCGGGCGGCACGCACGGCCACCGACCCGTGGGCCGTGGTCACTAGGGCCGTCCAGGTCACGCTGATCGCCGAGGAACGAGCAAATGGACTGCTCTGCTCGACCGGGCGGGCACGTCGCCTGGCCAACACCGCCGACCACGACGCCGAGCGGTTCTGCGAGCGCGAGTCCCCGCTGGTGGACTACCACCCGGCGTTCCGGGTCGAACCCGAGCAGGACCTCCTCGACCAGGCCTGCGCCGCCGACGGGCACGGCGAGCAGACGACGGCCTACCAGGCGGTGGATGCGGCCGTGGAGCTCTTCGTCGCCCTGGGTTGGCCGCGTGACACCGCGCGGACGGCACTGGACTACGTGTGCGCCCGGCTGATCGAGGCCGGGTCACGCACCTATGCCCATGAGGTACTTCGACGAGATCACCACGCTCGGGCCTTGCTCGACCTCGATCGGCGCGCGTGGGCGGCCCTGCTCCGGGTGGTGCTGGGAACCCCGAACAAGGACCTCGTGCATACCGCGGCCGGCCGGGGCCTGCTGCTGAGGCTCCTGATCGACGAGAGACCAGATGAGCTGCTCGCCGATGAGAGGCTCGTAGCGGCTATCCACTCCAGCGCGAGACGCGCGGCGAGGAGGGCTCATGTCTGAGGGCGGCCACATCGAACTGGAGCGCAGCGTCGAATCGATCGCCGTGGGCGTGCGCCACCGCAGCGACCTGGGTGATCTGGCCCCGCTGATCGGATCGATCGAGAGGCTCGGGTTGCTTCAGCCGATCACCATCGCACCCGATGGCACGTTGCTGTGTGGGCGACGCCGTCTGGAGGCGATCCGGCAACTCAAGTGGCAAACAGTCAAGGTCTGGGTCCGCTCAGGTCTCTCCGACGAGCTCAACAGCCTGCTGGCGCAGCAGGACGAGAACCTGCTCCACAAGCCGTTCTCGGTCATCGAGGCCGCCGCCCTGTACCGCGAACTCAAGACCGTGCTGGCAGAGGACGCGGCCCGCCGGCAGCAGGCGACCCGCTTCGGCGCCGCTGCAGCACAGGCTTCGGCCGGTGGTGCCGAATCGGCACCACCGTCGCGACCTGGGAAGACGCGCATTCAGGCCGCGGAACTCGTCACCGGTTCAGCCGCCTATAACCGCCTGGAGCAGGTCAGCGAGATCGAGGACATCGTGGCCGACGAGGATCAGCCCGGTCCCATCCGGGACCTGGCCCAGAACGCGCTGGGCAACATCGCCAGCGGCGCTGCGGTGAACCCCTGGTTCAAGGAGATCGCCACCATCAAGCACAGCGCGGCCTCACGAAGCGGCGAAGTGGACGAGCTCCATCGGCTTGCGAGCGAAGCGCTCGAGCGCGTCAGCCAGCCCGCCAAGAACCGGCCGAAGCCGCCGCCGCTGCGTCGCAAACGCTCGACTCGCTCGTTCGTGCACACCTGGACCGACATGGACGGCTGGTCTGCGCGCTACGACCCGGCAGAGATCGGTGCAGCGCTCACCGCGGACGAGTGGGCGCTGTTCGAGCGGGTGCTCGAGGAAACGGCCACCTTCCACCACCAGGCGCGCACCGCCCGTGACGGCCGTGGTGCTGGTGTCGCGGTCTGAGGAAGGTGATCAGGGATGTTCCGCTCACTGGCCACATCGTCTCCTCGTCGACGTCGCATCCTGGTCGTTGCGCTCGGGGTGGCCGTCGTGGCTGCAGCGCTGGGAGCGTGGCTCGCCCTCACCCGCCCCGACACGACGGCTTCTCCGCCTCCCCCGACCGGGGGCGAGGCCGATGGGCGCACACAGGCTGCGGCTACCACCCCGGAGACCAGGCTCGTGGTGCTCGAGGCGATCCCTGCGACCGCCGACCCATTGGTCTTCGCCGAGTCCGTGGCCCAGCGGCTGTTCGAGTGGGACACGACCGCAGCGTTCGCACTGAGCGACTACACCGGGCGGCTGCTCACCGTCGCCGACCCGACCGGGCAGGAATCGCCCGGCCTGGTCACCGACATCGCGGGCTACCTCCCCACCGCCCAGGCGTGGGCGTTCCTCACCCCGTACTACACGCGTCAGTGGCTCGAGATCTCCTCGGTCGAGGTGCCGGACCTGTGGGGGCAAGCCCTCGCTGAAGCCGGCCAAGCGTTGGCGCCGGGGACAGCGGCGTACACGATCCGCGGCACCCGCCATCGCTCCGGGGTCTGGGAGGGCGAGCCCGTCGCCTCCGAGCACGCGGTTGCTTTCACCGTGTTCATCGTCTGCGAGCCGTCGTACCCGACCTGCCATCTGCTGAGGCTCTCACGCCTCGATGAGCCGCTGGATTAGCGATGCTCAAGTCCGCAGTCGGCCTCGGCCTGCTCGTCTTGTTCTTCGGGCCGGCGGCTTTGTTTGTGGGCGTCGGTGTCCTGCTCAACCCGTCGGCGCAGGCGTCGTGCCTCCCTGGCGCAGGCGTCGCCGTCGCTCAGCTGCCCAATCGCCTCTCCGCCACCACAGCTGGAGGCACGGCCGTCAGTCTCAGTCGCTCGCAGCTCGTGCACGCGGCGACGGTGATCACCATCGGCGGCCGTACCCCCGGCGTCAGCCGGACGGGGATCAAGGTGGCGTTGATGGCGGCGCTCACCGAGTCGTCCCTGAAGATGCTGGCCAACTCCACCGCCTATCCGGAGTCGGCGTCCCTCCCCCACGACGGCGACGGCTCGGACCACGACTCGCTCGGCATGTTCCAGATGCGGCCGAGCACCGGCTGGGGCACCGTGCAGCAGTTGATGGATCCCGACTATCAGGCACGAGCCTTCTTCGGAGGACCCCACGGCCCCAACCAGGGCTCACCTCGCGGCCTCCTCGACATCTCCGGTTGGCAGCAGCTGCCACCGGGCGTGGCGGCCCAGTCGGTTGAGGTCTCGGCCGTCCCGGACCGCTACGCAAATTTCGAGCCCGTAGCCGAGGCGGTACTGCGCACGCTCACCAGCCCCGACCACAGCGGCGCTGACGGTGGTTCGGTGCCGGCACCGGAGTCGACCCGGATGGTGTTCCCGCTGCCCGCTGGGACCTGGATTCGCACGGACACCTTCGGGCCGCGCATCGATCCCGTCACCGGAGAGCCCAGCGTGCACACCGGTGTCGACTACGCCGCCGCGGCAGGGACTCCGATCGTGGCCGTCGCCGACGGCCGCGTCGTCTTCGCCGGTCCCGTGTCCTCCGGGTACGCCCATCTGATCCTGATCCAGCACACCGTCGGTGCACGGACCGTCGTCTCGGGCTACGCCCACATGTACCGCGATGCCATCCACGTGCAGGAGAACGAGATCGTCGCCGCTGGGCAGCACATCGCCGACGTCGGCGCGGACGGCAAGGCGACCGGCCCTCACCTGCACTTCGAGATGAGGCTCGGGGGGCCCTTCTCGGCCGCGATTGACCCCGAACGGTGGCTCACCGGCCGTGGGGCCGCGCACCTCCCGCCCGGCTCCTCGGCCAGCCAGGCAGGCTGCGGCTCCGCCTCGCCGACGCAAGCTGCGCCCTACGCCAGCGCCGCCCCCAACCGATTCGTCGACGACCCGACGTCTCCCGGCCGAATCACCGCGAGGACGGCCCACGTACTCGCTCAGATTCAAGCGCACTTCCCCAGCAGCTCGTGGGCCTGCTGGCGCGCGGGCGACTCCCGCTCGGAACACCCCGATGGTCGCGCCTGCGACGGCACCTTCAGCAACACGATCGGTGAGCCCGCACGAGGGCGCTCACTCACGCTGGGGTGGCGGGTCACGAACTGGCTCAAAGCCAACGCGCGCACACTCGGGGTCGAGTACCTGATCTGGCAGGGACGGATCTGGTCGGTAGCCCGCAGCGCGGAAGGCTGGCGGCCGTACAGCGGCGGCGGCATGCATGATGCAGCTTCGGTGACCGGCGGGCACTTCGACCACCTTCACTGGACGGCGCTGAACACCGCTAGCGCAACAACAGAGCGAAGCCCCGCCCCGTAAGTCTGACCTCGGGCATTCGCGGTGAAGTGACGCAGGTCCGATCCGCCCTCAATGCGGCAATGAGTGCGACCAATCAGGCAGCATGGCCGTGGGTATCTGGATTGCAGCCAAAGACGAACGGAGAACTCCATGTCGCCACGCGCGGTCGGGAACCATGGAGAAAACGGCGACGAAACCATCGCCCGGTTTATCGTCGAGAAGACCCTCGGCGTACGCGTCTGCTCCTACGACGACCGACGTGGCAAGAGCCTCCCCGACGCCGTCATTCACCGCGCTGGTGGTGTGCCGCTCGAGATCGTGTCCGATCCGAACAAGGCAGAGAACCAACTCGCCAATGCGCTAGAGAAGTTTGGCCGGCGCAAGCAGTACGCCGGACTCCAGCACGGCTATTGGGTCTCGCTGACGTCCAAGGCCAGAGTAAAGGACCTGACATGGCTCGAGAATACGTTGCGTGATCTCGAGGACCCCGCCAAGCGCGACCAGGTGCCGAGCAGGACTGAGCAGTACGAGTTCATCGCGCCGTTCGACAAGTTCGCACCCGGTGAGGTCCGGTTCGCGGTCGGTTCCGGTGGAGGGCGACCCATCACGGACGGCCCCAGCGTCGTAGCCGCAGCCTGCGCAGTGCTCGCCCGCCCCGGGTACGCGGACGTGCCAAACAAGCTCAAGGAGTTCGGTGGCTCTGAGCGGCACGCCGTTCTGACAGTCGACAGCGAGAACGACCCCGTCTTCGAGTGGCTTCGGGACGCAACACCCGACGACGTAAAGCAACTCCCGCCGCCGCAGCTGGACCCCGAGATAACCCACCTCTGGATAACGCCACGGTGGCTACCCGCGCTCACCCTCCATTGGGACCCAGCAACCGCGTGGCGAGGAACCGAATGGGAGTGGGGCCACGTCTCCGAGGTACTCGACACATGGGACGACCCCTGCTGCACCGAGGTCCACGAACCGCAGTGACTCAACGTCGGATCCCGCATACCCCTCTACCCAACTCCGTTGCTCGTGAGCAACTCATGTCGAGCACTGGGGTCGGGACCTAACTTGAGGGCGCCGCTACCTGTTCGCGCTCCTGTCGGAACGCGTTGGCGCCGCGCCGGGTGTGAAGTCTTTGGGCAATCTTGCCGTTTGACGTTCTGCACCACTCGCCCACCTTCGCACCGCACCTGCAGGGGTGTCGGAGGCGCTTCTTCTCCATGTAGTCCGGCCTTGTGCGACTCATAGTTTGATTCTCGCAGTCAGGACGTGCGTTTTGGGGCAGCAACCACTCACGAGTCGGATGCCAAGTGCTGCCGCTGCAGTAGCCACTGTCACCCGATCGTGCAGCAGTCCCTCACGACGGCCAGCCCATGGAGATCACGCCCGCAAACTGAACGCCGACCCGAGAAACACTCCCGACAAACGTCGCCACGCAAAATATCAACGGCATCGCAGCCGACTGCGGCGATAACCTCGGTGCGGTGGACACAGCAGAGGCCGGCGAGCCGAACACGCCTGAGCCCGCGAACTGCGGGGACGCTTCGCGAGAAGCCTGGCTCTGGTCCCCACCCGAGAAGCCGTACGTCGAACTTCCCGTCACGCCAGAGCTCGAGTCCCTGCCACTTGAGAAACTGGCACCTAGAGACGCGGAGCGACTCTTCCTATGTCTGCTCGAACGGCAATGCAACGTCACCTACGCCAAGTCCTACGGGCTGCCCGGGCAGGAGCAAGAGGGCATTGACGTCTACGCCCGCCTGCGCGACACCCCACGACCCTCCGTGCGGGGCACAGAGCCCGAAGCAAGCGACAGCGGAAGGGAACCGGGCGGGGTGGCGCTCGACGGAAGCGCTCCGCCGACGCTGCCCTTGAGGACGCTCCGCCGCCATGTCGTGCTGCAGTCCAAACGCGTCAGCGATGTGTACCCGTCAACCCTCAAAGATGCGGTCACCAAGTTCCTAGACGGTCCTTGGCCAGTCACCGCACAGACGTTCATCTTCGCCACCACCTTCGACTTTCGCGAACGTAACCTCGACCAGGCGGTACGCGACGCGACGGACCGCCTCGAACGCGTCGGCGTCGAGTTCGTTCCCTGGGACCTCGAGCGCATCAACGAGCTTCTGCGAGACGAACCACGTCTGGTCGAACGGTTCTTCGGTCGCCACGCGGTCGGACCCTTCTGCGGAGAGCATCGCGTTCAGACCCTGGCCAACCACACCCTTGACGACCACGAAGTGCAATGGCTTCGCACCGAACTCGCGCGGCTCTACCAAGCGTCCTTCGCCGCGGTGGCTTCGATCCCGCCCGCACGCCCAGGTCAGGCGTCCTACGTCATGCTCGACGTCCTACCGCAGACTGACGCGCGCGAGCAGTGGCTCACGATTGCAGGAGTTACGGACGAGAACACAGGACTCGGGGCTCAAAGCTCCGACAACACCGGCCCTGACGCTGACGCATCCGGAGCCCACCCAATGCGCATGCAGCTCGCTCGCCCGCGCCGCCAGTTGCGTTCGGCGAAGGCGCTGCTCGAGGCGCCCGGCGAGCGTAACGCAGCTAGCGGGGCCGAACCTGCGGACAGCTGGATGGCCGGAGGCACTCGAAACCTGCTGGTCGGTTCCCCCGGAGCTGGCAAGTCGAGCCTGCTCCGGTTCGTGGCCACCGACCTCCTCGCCCCCAACCCCACCTCGGTCGATCTGCAACGTGCGCTCGGGAACAGCCTTCCTGTCTGGCTCCCATTTGGCCATCTGTGTGCCCACCTCGATGCCGACCATGAGAACTCGTTGGTCTCTGCAATCTCGGCATGGCTCAGTGCGCAAGGCCGTGCCGACCTGACGCCGCTGGTGACAAAGGCCCTCGAAGACGACCGGCTACTGCTGCTCGTCGACGGCATCGACGAATGGACCTCCGAGGGCACGGCCAACAAAGCTCTCGGGACGATCGAGACATTCCTCGGGCACACCAACAGCACCATCGTGGTCACGTCCCGCCCCTACGCGCTGTCTCGGCTCCCCTTCAACCTCGACTGGAGCAGAGCAACGCTGGCAGTCCTGGACCAGGCTCGACAACGACTGATTGCCGAGCAGTACCTGGTCCCACCTCCAGCCACCGACGATCCCTCAATAGAGCCATCCGCCCTTACCTACCCTGCTGGACCGGGCTCGAATCGCGAGACGTCCGGCGAAGGCGCGCGAGGCTCGTGGTTGGCCACCAACATCGACCCCTTCCTCCGCCAGGTAGCTATGGTCGTAGAGCTCCGTTACTTCGCCCGCACCCCGCTCCTGCTGGCCCTGCTGGCGAAGTCATGGCGGGGGCGACCCCTGCCCACCCGCCGGTTCGACGTCTACAACCTCATCGTCCACATGCTCGTCGACACACATCCGAAGATGCGCGCGAGAGCATCAACCGTCAGCGCGCAGAGCTTGGATGAGCGCGACTTCCTCACCGCGCTCCAGGCAGTGGCGTATCGGATCAAGGCCGACCTGATCCCGCAGCCCATGGCGGCTCGCGCGATGGAACGGCTGCTGCGAGACGCATTCCAGGACGAGGACGTCCTCGACCTGGATGAAGGTTCTGCGCGAACCATCGCCGGAGCTGCGCTCGAGATGGCCGAAGACGAGTTCGGCCTGCTCGTCCCCCAAGGTGCGAGACAGGTGAGCTTCGTACACCGCGTGATCGGAGACCATCTTGCCGGCCTCCATTTGGCCGGTTTAGAAGTCGTAGACCAGCTAGCGACGTTTGCCGCCCGATATGACGACCCCGCCTGGACTGATGTGCTTCTGGCGGCGCTCAGCGCGCAGACGAACCAACATCAAACAGCTGACCTCCTTGACCACGTATTAACTGTCACAGGGGGACCGGCCGAAATCCCAGCCGGGGATGTCTCATCGTTGGGGCAGTCGTGGCCGCAAGCCGACCTCAGAAAACACGCTGCGCTCCGCTTCGCCAGCGCGGCAATGGCTGCCGACATCAAGCTTCCGCCCCGTAAGGCCAAGGAGTTCCTCGACCGACTCGTCCATGCCGTCGAGCGCTCGACGTCCCTCGAGCTACGCGACGTGCTCCTCACCGCTCTGGCAGGATCAAGCGCCACCGACGCGCACTGGCGGCATCTCTCTCCGACCTTTCGCAGGTGGCTGAACGCGACCCGCTTCGAGCCTCGGAGTGCGATGTGGGCGTTGCGCGAGACCCCGCCGGGCGACCATGACCGAATCCGCGACATCCTCCTGACCGGGTTCGACCACGACGACGGCACCGTCAGATCGAACGCGGTCGAGGCCTATGCCGCGCGCTTCGGCGAGACCTCCGAGCACTCCGCCAGCACGGCCACCTACCTGGCTCCCCTTCTGGGCGTGCTCAGAGACGGACCGGAGGTACGGACTCAGGCGGCGGCACTCATGGCCATGGTCGTCGGTTGGCCCAGCCACGCTGCAACGAGTGAAGCGCTCGAGTGGGCACGCACTGAGCCGAAGACCAACCTGCGGACGGTCGCCCTTCACAGCCTGGCGGCACGCAACCCCGACGTGCCCCTGACCGACCTGTTCGACCACGACGAATATGCGTCGGTTATGCACTACCTGGACAGCGAGGCCTACATCCCAGACCACAGCTGGACCGGCCTCGACGCCGACTTGGTTACCCGAGCCGTCGCCGAAAGCGACCAGAATCAGCGCGACGCATTCGCCGAGTTTGCAGTCAACACGCTGCGGCAGAACCCGATGACCGGCGGCAACCGGTCGATGTGCTGGAACTTGGCCTGCGGCCCCCTCGCGGAGTACGCAGTCCTTCGAGACTGGGCTGTGGAGGAACTGGCCGACGAAACCGACAAATACCCACTTGAATCGCCCCGGGTTTCGTGGAGGCTCGGTTACTTGGAACCTGCCCCGATCGGGACGGGTGTTTCAGAGTAGTGCT
>NZ_JCBAJX010000018.1:0-64799 GCF_059766585.1 Nocardioides sp. Z21_20 | reverse complement strand
CACGGCACAATGACCAACACCGAAGTGGCCTAACTTTCAAAGAGCAGAACCGGCCCAACATTCGGGGAGCGTTGACACCCACCGCGGCACGTGATCTGCTGGCGCACCTGGCCACGACCACGTTCGTGGCCAAGCGTGAGAACGTCGTGCTGCTCGGGCCGCCCGGGACGGGCAAGACCCACCTGGCGATCGCGTTGGCGATGAAGGCCGCCGAAGCGTCCTACCCGGTTGCGTTCGACTCCGCGACCGGCTGGATCGCACGACTCGCCGCAGCCCACGACAAAGGCCTACTTGAGCGCGAACTGCGCAAGCTCAACCGCTACCGGCTGCTGATCATCGACGAGGTCGGCTACCTGCCCTTCGACGCCGCGGCCGCGTCGCTGTTCTTCCAGCTCATCGCGAACCGCTACGAAACCGGCTCGGTGATCGTGACCTCGAACCTGGCGTTCTCACGCTGGGGCGAGACCCTCGGCGACGACGTTGTCGCCGCAGCCACCATCGACCGCCTCATCCACCA
The DNA here is from genome assembly GCF_059766585.1 of Nocardioides sp. Z21_20. Classification (NCBI taxonomy): domain Bacteria; kingdom Bacillati; phylum Actinomycetota; class Actinomycetes; order Propionibacteriales; family Nocardioidaceae; genus Nocardioides; species Nocardioides sp. Z21_20. The sequence goes on along the minus strand of NZ_JCBAJX010000018.1, from coordinate 64,282 downwards.
CGCACACGTCATCGGGCTCGACGGCGACTCCTACCGCACCCGAGGCCACCGCCCCAACCCACCGCCAACCCGGCACGAGTAGACCAACCAGACCACCAGAACCGAAGAATGGGGGGTCAACTTTCGATCGGCAAAAGGGGGTCAGTTTTCGCTAGGCGTTGACAAAGCTCTGCGGCACCAGCCCGGTCCCGGCCTCATCGGGCATGACGAACCGGCACCGGCTCTCACGAGCTGGTCACCGCGAAGCCAACGCAGCCCTCTACCGGGCCGTGATCGTGAGGATGAGATTCCACGAGCCGACCATCAAGTACGTCGCCCGGCGGACAGCCGAGGGATTGTCCAAACGCGACATCATCCGCTGCCTGAAGCGCTACCTCGCCCGCGAGGTCTACCAGGCCGTCATGACCGATCACCGCGCCCGTCAGATCACCACACCTGAGGCCGTCCAACGGAGTCTTGACCTATAGGGGCGTCAACGCGATGGCCGAAGCGCTGAACTCACTGTTCAAGACCGAGTGCATCCGCAACCCGGTCATGCGCCCGAAGGGCGGCTGGAAGAACGCCACCGACGTCGGGATCGGCGTCGCCGACTACGTCGACTGGTTCAACCGCCGACGCCTGCACGGCGAGATCGGGCTGATCCCGCCCGCGGAGCACAAGGCCAACCACAGGGCCCGCAGAACGCCCGAGCGCTACCCTGAAACACCCGCCCCGACCGGGGCTGGTTCCAAGTAACCGAGCCTCCAGGAAACCGGGGCAATTCACTGCAATCAAACCTCACGGACTCGGCGCGTCGCCGCCTTGCTCTCCTCTGATGGAGAAGGAGCGTAGCCATAGCCATAGCCGTAACCGCCGCCACCGCGACCCGATGGGACCATATTGAGCACCAAACCCAACAAACGCCCGTCCACCTGCGCCAAACGGTCGAGCGCGTGCGTCAACTGATCCTTAGTGGTCTTCCCGTGCCGCAGCACCAGCAGCGCGCCATCCGCCAGGGCTGTCAGGATGGCTGCGTCGGTGACGGGGAGCAGTGGCGGCGCGTCGATCAGAACAATGTCGTACTCCATGCGAAGGGTAGCGAGAAGCTCGTGCATTGCCTTCGACTGCAGGAGTTCTGCAGGGTTGGGCGGAATCGCCCCACTGGCCAACATGCGCAGTCCCGATTCCTCATGCACCTGCGTTGCGTCGCTTACCGAGACTTTTCCGACGAGCACCGTCGTCACACCGATCGAATTATCCAAGCCGAGTGCACTTGCGGCCTTGGGGCGACGGAGATCACACTCGACCAGGACGACACGCTGTCCTGCTTGTGCCAGAGCGATCGCGAGATTGACCGCAGTGGTGGTCTTACCCTCCGCGGGCAGAGCCGAGGTGACCACCACGATCTTGTCCGGGCGATCGATCTCGAGAAATTGTAGATTCGTGCGCAATACCCGAAAAGACTCCACTCGTGGGGCATGAGGCTCCAACGAAGTGATCAGAGGCCGCGAACGGGTCGAGGAGTCATAGTCAATTGTCCCCATGAGCGGAGCATCCACAATTGATTGGACGTCTTCGGACGACTTGATCGTGGTATCTAGCAAATCGCGTAGAAACGCCATCCCCAAGCCCAGCAATAGACCAAGCACCGCCCCCAGGGCGAGATTCCGCGTGGGCTGAGGGGCTACGGGGGTTTCCGAGTAGGAAGCTGGATCCACGATGGAGGCGCGGATGGGAGCCGCCTCGTCTCGGCCAGTTGGCGTCTCAATCTCGCGAACCAACTCAACTAGGCCTTCGCTGACAGCTTCGGCCAGGCGCTGTGCCTCCGACGCGTCATCGTCAACAACGGTCAGTTCCAGGATAACTGTCTCTGGAACGACTGACGCAGATATCCGCGAGGACAATTCCTCGGGAGAAATATCGAGACCCAGATCGTCAATGACCGATTGGGCAAGTTCCCGACTCGTCGCCAGATCAGCATACGAGGTCACTCGTTGTGCCGAGAAAAGCCCGCCCTGGTATGCCTCCGAGGTGTCTGCCTGCGAGGTAGAGACGAACAGACGCGCGGACGAAGCATACTGAGGAGTCGCGGTAAAGGTGAAGACAGCAGCGGCGCCGAGTACAACTGCAGTGGTCACAAGGATAAGAATCCACCGGCGACGGAGGGTCCGCAGGTAGTCACGCAGTTCCACTCAGGTCTCCGATCACGGCAGGCAGTAGGGGAAGCCTTCGAACACTCTAGAGTGTCTGCCCGCTCGGAACCCTATCGACGATTGGCCGTTTCCTACCCACTGAGACGGACTGCTATTGCCGCCTGAGTCGAGCCCACAGGTGGGGCTGCAGTGATTGGCCTACTGCTGCCATGTCGAAGGCGTAGAGAAGCTCACCCTCAACGTTGCCGTAGAGGCGATGCCCAGCCGTGACCTGCTTCGCAGACTCTGTACGCATGACAGCGTCGGTGGCGATTTCGAGCTTTCCATCGCCGGCAGTCCCGTACCAGACCTCGGCGAACCCGGTGTGGTGCGCGAGGACGAGCTCAACGTCTCCCCCAGGACGGGCCCGAAGGAAACCTGTCTCGATGGCGGCGTCGCGGATCTTGACACCCTCGTCATCGACGATCCACGAGCGTGCCATGTAATGAAAGAAGGGGCGGCCGTCGTGGGCGAAGATCAGTTCTTGGCCGAACTGGAACGGTTCGATCGTCGGATAGTCGCCGTGTCCGTTTCCGCGCCAGGTGCCGAGCATCCACGCCACAGGGGCACAGTCGGGATGGAGGTTGTCCGGCAGTTCGAAGGGCATGGATGCCATTCTAGGTGCCGACTCAGTGCGAGACCCCTTGAGGGCAACCGGCTCGATCGAACCGGAGTCCCGGAGACGGACTCAGCAACTGCTGGGAACTATGGCGACCTTGTCCCGCGGCGCGATTCCGGGGGTCAAGGCCACCTCGGCATCTGCGTCCTGCCCCGGGCCTGTGGTCATCTGCCAGGTCACCTGGAGATCCTCCAGGCTCGACAGCAGGGCGGCGAACCGAATGGCGGGTCGGCCGTCCATGTTCACCACCCGGGCCCCCAGATCCTCCCCCTCCAGCATCGCCCGATCGATCGAGCCCCCGTAGGGGCCGAAGATCCGCACCTGGACGAGTTGGCTGCCTGCCTCGGTGCCATGCAGTCCGCCACCTGTCAGGTAATCAGGCAGTTCCCGAGCCTCGCTCGGGGCGATGGCCGAGCCGAGACGCAAGGACGCGGACAGGGTCTGCCGGCCCTCTCTGCAGGTGAGCGAACGGACTTTCGCGCTCGAACGCAGGTAGTAGGACATCTTGGAGCCGGTGGCGTCGTTCAACGCGATATCCGCATGAGGGACCGCTCCCTCGTCCCCAGTCAGACGGCCCCTCACCACGGAGTCACCCAGGGCCTTCCGCTCCGACTCGTCAAACGGCGCAATGAGGAGGCGCCCCTCGACGGCGGACCGCTGGAGCCCCTTCACGAACTCCAGGGGGGACTCCAACTTCCCGGTGGCGGCATCAAAAACTGCCCGGGCAGCCAGAGCGAAGAGTCGATCTTGCGCCTGCGGTTCCAGTTCGAGATACGGCTCGTTGAGGAGTCCCGAGACCAGGTTTTCGCTGGTGAACGTCTGATTGCCGACGATGACTGGCCCCGTGCCCTTCAGCAGATACGAGAGGGCCACCGGGTCAAGAGCGATTACCCCGTTCAGTTCCGCCTGATGAATTTCCTCCCACCGCGCCGCCATCAACTCCGCAGCCCGAGGATAATCGGGGGTGAAGTTGGCATCCACGAAGTATGTGCCGAGCTGCTCTCCGTAGAAATAGCGCTCAGCGTCGCTGAGGGGCAGAACGGGATCCTCGCGTTCCCCAAAACCCCCACCTGTCCCTTGCCGCGCCAGGGAGAGTCGCCCATCCCGGGCCAACACCTCAGCATAGGCACCGGGCAGACCACCGGTAGATCGGATCTCGGCGTTGTTCTGAAAGACGAGCAGGTAGCGCCGCTGCTCCGCACCGCCCGCCATAGTGGGCAGTAGCTCCACGGCACTCACAGCCGAGCCGAGCCCGTCCCGCACTGATTCGATCCGTTCGACGTAGTCCTCGAAGCGTCCCTTGAGCCGGCCGACAAAGCCGGAGCTGTCGAGGTCCGCAACCTGACGAGCGGCCGCCTCGGCGGCCTGATGGCTCTGTCCCACGGGCTTCGCCAGATCCGATACGACGTCGAGGTCGATGCGACCGTCGACCATCAGATCGTCGATGCTCTCCGCGCTCGCCAGCAGCGGCGGGACCCCGCCGGAGGCCAGCAAATCAAGCGACTCGCTCAGCGCTCGGACACCCTCGACGTCATCCCCGAGCCACGGCACATAGGTCAGCGCCGTCCACCACGCGCCGTCCATCCCCTGCCTCGCATTCGAAGCAGCGGCGCGCAGACTCTGCGCCGCGGTCTCGGCCCGGGAATTGTCGCCGCTGTTAACGGCTGCCTGGAGTTTGGCGACGGACCTCTCGGCTTTGCGAAGCTGATTCTCTACACCCCGTGCTGACCAAGCGGTATAGGCGATTGCGCCCACCAGGAGGAAGAGGAATGCGAGCAGGATGGGCCGTCGTCGCATGAGCACGCCCGTCATCCTGCCAGAACGCAGAACGCCCCACCCGGGCAATCCAGGGTGGGGCGTTCTGCGACAAGATTGGGTCAGCGGCGCTTCTTCGCCTTCACCGTCGTCTGGAAGACGTCAGTGCTGGGCGCGTAGACCGAGTTGTTGCCGGGGACGAACGTCACGGTGACGACGTAGCGGCCGGGCTTCTTCACCTTCGGCACGACGAAGGTGCGCGGGTTGCCCGAGTAGGGACGGGTGATGGAGTAACTGAACTTGCCGTCGCGACGCACGAAGGTGATGAACACCTTGCCGCGCGGCTTGCCGGAGCCGGCGACCGGGGAGATGTCCACCTTGATGCGGGGCTTGCCGGCCTTGTTCGGCTTCAGCGGCGCGCTCTCGGTCTCGGTCGGAGTCGTGCCCGGGTAGGGGGCAGCGGACGCCGGAGCGCCAGAGAGGCTTACGAGCCCCAGAGTCATCAGGAAAGCCGAGATAATCCCAGCCATCAGCTTCTTCATCGTGTCTCCCCATGTGGCCCAAGCGGACCGGTATACGTCAAGTCGAACCCTCACCCTAGGGGTAAAGAGCGAGATGCGCACGTCGTGTTGCCATTCGTGGACTAGTCGACACGCAGACTTAATCTCCACGTCATCGACGATCCACGGTCGACGGCGTGTCCGCCAGCGATCGAAGCCCGAGCAACTCCCGCGCTTCGCCGCCCGAAATTGGAACCCTTTGGGCCAGCGCGCCCATTGCGACCGCCCGCTCCACCAGTTCCCGATTGGCGCTCACCGGCACTCCGCGCGAGAGGGTGAGCACGTCCTCCATGCCGACGCGCAGGTGCCCACCTTTAGCCAATGCGGCCAGCGCCACCGGAAGGGTGGCGCGGCCGATCCCGGTTGCCGACCAGCTGGTCACCTGTGGGGGCAGTGCAGCCACGGCTACGACGAGTGCATCGGCCGTACCGGGCATCGCGCCGGGGACTCCCATCACCAGATCGCAGTGGACCTTGCCGCCGTAGGGCAGCCCATAGCGATCCAGCAGTCGGGACAGCGCATGCACGTGACCGAGGTCGAACAGTTCGAACTCCGGCACCACCTGCCGCTCCTGGCTGAGCTGGTAGAGCTCGCAGATAAACGGCCACGGGTTGGCGAACACGTCGTCGCCGAAGTTCGTCGTGCCCATCGTCAGGCTGCACGAGTCGGGCTTGACATCCAGGACCTTCAGCCGCGCCTCGAGCGGATCGTGCACCGACCCGCCGGTGGAGAGCTGGACCACCATCGTGGTCGCCTCACGCAGCGCGGCCACGGTGTCGTGGAGACGCCCCGGATCCAGCGTCGGGCGGTGCTCGTCGTCGCGGATGTGCACGTGGATCATTCCCGCCCCGGCGGCCTCGCACTCGCGTGCGGTCGCGACGAGCTCCTCGAGGGTGGTCGGGAGCTGGGGGCAGTCGGCCTTGCTCGTCTCGGCGCCGGTGGGCGCAACGGTGATCAGCAGGCGGTCATCGGGGACAGCAACCATGGCGACATCGTGGCAGACTCCGCTGAGCCCGTCGACTGGACATGCAGGAGGATTTACGACGTGAAGGCGGTTGTTCAGCGAGTCCTCACGGCCAACGTGGTCGTTGACGAAAAGGTTGTCGGCCACCTGGCCCGCCCGGGCCTCCTCGCGTACGTCGGCATCACCCACGACGACGACTCGGCGGACATCGCCTGGATGGCGCGCAAGCTGTGGGAGTTGCGCCTGCTCGACGACGAGCGGTCGGCCTCCGAGGTCGACGCGCCGATTCTCCTGGTCAGTCAATTCACCCTGTACGGCGACGTGCGCAAGGGCCGTCGGCCCACCTGGCAGGCAGCCGCCCCTCGCGAGGTCAGTGAGCCGACGTATGACGCACTCTGTGCAGAGCTGGCACGACTCGGCGCCCAGGTCGAGCGCGGCGTCTTCGGAGCCGACATGCGCGTGGAATCTGTCAACGACGGCCCGTTCACGGTGATCCTCGAAAGCCCCCGTCTGGACTGAGGCGTGCTCAGCCGGTGTACGTCAGGGCCCGATAGACGAGATATCCGGTCACCAGCAGCAGCACCAGCAGCCCGGCCCATTGGACAATTCTCTGCCGGCGCCGCTGGACCACCGGGTGGGCACTCTTGTGTTGCCGCCTGCGTGTGCCGACCATCTCGCTCATCTCCCCCGTGAGTAGCGAATGCCATCAGGAACCAGCGTGCGGGACGCCGGGGCCTCACCGCCTCTGTGGCGAGGTAAAACTTTCCCGACGTCCCGCAGTTTGTCACATGAGGTGAAGTGACGATCTCAGATGGCGACCGTCACCTCGGCGATAGAGCCGATCTGCGCGCGCACCTTCCGGTCGACGGTCTCGGCCTTCGGCGCCAGCGTACGCAGCGTCCACTCCCCGTCCTTGGCGAAGAAGCGGAAGTGGCCGGTCGCCGAGGTGGGGACCTCGGCGGTGAACTCACCGGTCCGGTCCAGCAGGCGCACGTAGGCGTTGCCGACCGGCTCACCCGCGCGCAGGACCTGGCCCTGGATCACCGCCTCCTTGGCGACGTTGACGCCGTCGAGCGACAGGCCGCCCTCGGTGGCTCCGCACATCTCAGGCCACCCCGGCGTCGTCGCCGAGGACCACGGGGACGCCGATCAGCGAGCCGTACTCGGTCCACGAGCCGTCGTAGTTCTTGGTGGACTTGTCGCCGAGCAGCTCGTGCAGCACGAACCAGGTGTGGCTGGAACGCTCGCCGATGCGGCAGTAGGCGATCGTCTCCTTGTCCCAGTCCACGCCGGCGTCGGTGTAGAGCTTGCGCAGCTCGTCGTCGGACTTGAAGGTGCCGTCGTCGTTGGCCGCCTTGCTCCACGGCACGTTGGCCGCGGTCGGGATGTGCCCGGCACGCTGGGCCTGCTCCTGCGGGAGGTGCGCCGGCGCCAGCAGGCGACCGGCGTACTCGTCGGGGCTGCGGACGTCGACCAGGTTCTTCACGCCGATCGCCTCGACGACCTCGTCGCGGAACGCGCGGATGGAGGTGTCCTGCTCCTGCGCGGTGTAGGTGGTGGCCTCACGCGTGGGGATGGCGTCGACCAGCTCGCGGCTGTCGAGCTCCCACTTCTTGCGCCCGCCGTCGAGCAGCCGGACGTCCTGGTGGCCGTAGAGCTTGAAGTACCAGTAGGCGTAGGCCGCGAACCAATTGTTGTTGCCGCCGTAGAGCACGACGGTGTGGTCGTTGCTCACGCCGTTCTTGCCCAGCAGGGCCTCGAACTGCTGCTTGTTGACGGCGTCACGACGCACCTGGTCCTGCAGGTCGGTGGTCCAGTCGAACTTGATCGCGCCACGGATGTGGCCCTTGTCGTAGGAGGTGGTGTCCTCGTCGACCTCGATCAGGACGACGTCGGGGTTGTCGAGGTTGTCCTCGACCCACTGGGCGGTGACGAGAGCGGTCTCGCGGCTCATGGGAATGCCTTTCGATTGATGACGACTGGGGTGGGGCGAAGGTCAGTGGATGGAGGACTCGAGGAAGAGCTGCCGGGCGGTCGCGGTGCGCGGAAGGGCCCGACGCGCCAGCAGGTAGAGCTCGCAGCCGAGGCAGAACGCGAAGACCGCGTTGAGCAGGGCGGCGACCAGCGCGAACCCGGTGGCGACCGCCCCGAGCAGCTCGAGGCCGCCGAGGTAGCCGACCAGCGCGACCAGCGCGAAGGTCAGGCCCACGGCCTGGGCGAAGCGCGGCGGCGCGGCGTCCTCGAGCTCGCTCGGGGCGCTCAGCCGGGGCCGGATCAGAGTGCGGAACAGCCAGGACAGCGGCGTGCGCTGCACCCCCAGGCCCACACCGACCGCGAAGAGGGCCGCCTGGGCGGCGAGCAGCCCGATCCCGAGGGGACCCGGCGCCGTCAACAGGACGACGGCCAGGACGACCGCGGTGACGGCGGCGCTGAACTGGGGACCACGAGGGTCGATCTGCGAGCTCACGGCTACTCCTGGGAGATGTCTCGATGTCCGGGGGGCCACACGGGCACAGCATCGGGACGCCGCGACGCTCCAGACAGGCGTCAGCCTGCGGTCACGCGCATAGGGAGAGACGTCCCGTCAGGACATTCGACACAGCGACGAGCGCACGAGGCAGTGATCCACTGCGCGGCGCTTGGTCAGCATGGTCGAGGACATGTTGAGAACAGTAAGCCGTCCCGGCGACACCCGGAAACGCGGGTCTCACGATGCGGTCATGCCGTCCACGTTTCGAGACGCAGGTCCGCGGGTCACTTCGCCATCGGGGTCCGCAGGCCGTGTGCGCGAGCCACGTCGTGCGCCTCGGGATAGCCCGCGTCCACGTGGCGCAGCACCCCCGAGGCGGGGTCGTTGGCCAGCACCCGGGCGAGCTTCTGCGCGGCCAGCGGCGTCCCGTCCGCGACGCTGACCTGGCCGGCGTGGATCGAGCGGCCGATGCCGACGCCGCCGCCGTGGTGGATCGAGACCCAGGTGGCGCCCGAGGCGGTGTTGAGCATCGCGTTCAGCAGCGGCCAATCGGCGATCGCGTCGGAGCCGTCCCGCATCGACTCGGTCTCCCGATACGGCGAGGCCACCGACCCGGAGTCGAGGTGGTCGCGCCCGATCACGACGGGGGCGGAGAGCTCGCCCGAGGCGACCATCTCGTTGAACCGCAGCCCGGCCCGGTCGCGCTCGCCGTGTCCCAGCCAGCAGATCCGCGCGGGCAGCCCCTGGAAGGCGACCCGCTCCCGCGCGCCGCGGATCCACTTCTGCAGCCGGTCGTCGTCGCCGAAGAGGTCCAGCACCGCGCGATCGGTGGCATGAATGTCGGCTGGGTCACCCGACAACGCAGCCCACCGGAACGGCCCCCGGCCCGCGCAGAACAGCGGCCGGATGTAGGCCGGCACGAAGCCGGGGAAGTCGAAGGCCCGCTCGAAGCCGCCGAGCTGTGCCTCGCTGCGCAGCGAGTTGCCGTAGTCGAAGACCTCGGCGCCCGCGTCCAGGAAGCCCACCATCGCCTCCACGTGACAGGCCATCGCCTGCCGGGCGCGGACGGTGAAGTCGGCCGGGTCCGCGGCGGCGCGCTGGCTCCAGTCCTCGAGGCCGACGCCGAGCGGCAGGTAGGAGAGCGGGTCGTGCGCGGAGGTCTGGTCGGTGACGACGTCGACCTCCACCCCGCGGCGCAGCAGCTCGGGGAAGACCTCCGCACAGTTGCCGACCAACCCGATGGAGTGCGCCCGGCGCTCCCGCTTGGCGGCCAGCGCCTTCGTCACGGCGTCGTCGAGGTCGCCGGCGACCTCGGCGAGGTAGCGGTCGCGGACCCGGCGCGCGAGCCGGGCCGGGTCCACGTCGACGACGAGGCAGACACCGTCGTTCATGGTGACCGCGAGCGGTTGCGCGCCACCCATCCCGCCGCAGCCGCCGGTCAGCGTGAGGGTGCCGGCCAAGGTGCCCCCGAAGCGCTTGTCGGCCACCGCGGCGAAGGTCTCGTAGGTGCCCTGCACGATCCCCTGGGTGCCGATGTAGATCCACGACCCGGCGGTCATCTGGCCGTACATGGTCAGGCCGAGCTGCTCCAGGCGGCGGAACTCCGGCCAGGTGGCCCAGTCGCCGACCAGGTTGGAGTTAGCGAGGATCACCCGCGGCGCCCACTCGTGGGTGCGCAGCACGCCGACCGGGCGGCCCGACTGCACGAGCATCGTCTCGTCGCCCTCGAGGGTGGTGAGGGTGCGGACCAGCGCGTCGAAGCTGGCCCAGTCCCGGGCGGCGCGGCCGGTCCCGCCGTACACGACCAGGTCGTCGGGGCGCTCGGCCACCTCGGGGTCGAGGTTGTTCATCAGCATCCGCAGCGGTGCCTCGGTCTGCCAGCTCCGGGCGGTGAGGGTGGTGCCGCGTGGGGCGCGGACCGGACGGGATCCCTGCATCGCGGCCTCCTGGTGGCCGCCACGGCGGTCGCGGGCGCCCGGCCCCATCTCACTCCCCCGGCGGCGCCGCGCGCCAGAGGTGATGCGGGGTCAGTCCTGGTTGAGCGTGTTGGCCAGCGTGGACAGCACCGCGTCCTTGCGCGGCGCCCCGGCGGCGCGGGTGATCTCCTGGCCGTGCTCGTCGAGGATCAGCGTCGTCGGCGTGCGCAGGATGCCGAGCCGGCGGACCAGGTCGAGATGATGCTCGGCATCGACCTCGACGTGCGTCACGCCCGGGACGAGCTCGGCCACCTCGGCGAGCGTGCGACGGGTGACCCGGCACGGGGCGCAGAACGCCGAGGAGAACTGCAGCAGCGTGGCGCGCTCCCCGAGCTCGTGGGCGATGTCGGTGTGGGCGAGGACGTTGAGGTCCTGCTGCTCGGCGGGCGTGGGGATCTCCTCGGTGGTCTCGGCGGACGGCTGGTCCTCCGTCGCGCGGACGCGGTGGGTGCCGCGGAAGCGCCCGTCGGTGGCCGCGCGGTAGAGGCCGAACCCGACAGCCAGGACGACCGCGGCGATGAGGACCCAGGCTCCGGTGTTCACCTGGGCCTCAACGCGTCGACGGGGAGTGACATTCCGCCCCCGGCCAACGTCATCGCTCTGGAGCGGCTTGGCGGGCACGCCGACGACCGTCCTGCCAATCTCAACGCCGGCGATGCACCCATTTGCTGGAGTTGCTCAGCCAATTCAGCTCGACTCGTCACCTTGGGGGTGGCCACCCGTTACACCACTGACGCAGCCGCAAAGCGCGGATGCATTAGACATGGGGGACCTAGTGAAGTTCGAACTACGCTCCAAGAAGATGACCCCTGCCATCGCGGTCGTGTCGTCGGCGCTCATCCTGGTAACACTAGGCGGTGTCGGAGGCGCGACAGCAGCGAACCTGATCAGCTCGAAGCAGATCAAGGACAACACCATTCAGTCGAGAGACGTGAAGGATGGCGGGCTCGACCTGAAGGACCTCAACGCCGCGACGCGAAACAAGGTCGGGCGTCCAGGGCCCGCCGGCGCTGCCGGGCCCGCCGGCGCTGCTGGGCCCGCCGGGGCAACCGGGCAGCAGGGCGAACCAGGCCGTCAGGGACCGGCTGGCGTTCCAGGGCCTCAAGGTCCTGCTGGAGTCCAGGGTGCTCGCGGCACCGATGGGCTGAACGGCGTCTCCAACTACTCTCTCGCCACGTCATCCGTTGCCACCTTGGGCACGCTCCCGCAGGATCGCTTCGCCCAGGTGACCGCCGCTTGCCCCCTAGGGACCGTGGCTTTGGGTGGCGGCTATGAACTGCAGGGCGCTGTCGGCGGTCTCCACGTGATGACATCGCGCCCCACGAACGGTGGATACACCGTGACCGCCATCAACGATGGCAGCAGCACTGGAAGCGTTCAGGCCTGGGCCACCTGCGCCACGGCGCGCTGAAACGCTACTCCTTGAGCCCCGCCCGCAGCCGCCGCACCTCGTCCTCCAGCGCCAGCACCCGGGCGATGCCGGCGAGGTTCAGGCCCTCGTCGAGCAGCTCGCGGATCCGGTGCAGCCGCCGGACGTCGGCGCGACTGTAGAGGCGGGTGCCGCCCGGCGTACGGGCCGGCTCGAGGAGACCGCGGCGCTCGTAGACGCGCAGGTTCTGCACCTGCATCGAGACCATCTCGGCCGCGACCGAGATCGCGAAGACTCCACGCGTCTCCTCCGGCATCCGCAACTCCTCGGGTTTGGGGTCTTGATTCCAGGCTACTCCTTGGGTTATAAGAAACCTGTATCGCCGATTACAGATCGGCGGTGACCCAGAAGACAAGTGATCCGTGATCCGAAGACAGGGAGGATGACATGTTGCTCCGCACTGCCGACCCGTTCCGCGACCTCGACCGCCTCACCCAGCAGATGTTGGGCACCACCAACCGGCCGGCCGTCATGGCGATGGACGCCTGGCGTGAGGGCGACCGCTTCGTCATCGAGTTCGACCTGCCCGGCGTCTCCCCCGAGAGCATCGACCTCGACGTCGAGCGCAACGTGCTGACCGTCCGCGCCGAGCGCGTGGGCCGCAACGGGGACTGGGAGATGCTCGCCAGCGAGCGCCCGCGCGGCGCGTTCAGCCGCCAGCTCGTCCTCGGCGACAACCTCGACCTCGAGCGCATCGAGGCGTCCTACGACGCCGGCGTGCTGCGCCTGCTGGTGCCGGTCGCCGAGCGCGCGAAGCCGCGCAAGATCCAGATCTCGCACCCCGGCCCCGACGCGGAGCTGAGCGAGTCCGACAAGCACGAGGCCATCACCGGCTCCGTCCAGTCCTGATCGCCGGCGAGCCGCCCGAGCCCCGTTACGCACGTGGGCCGGGCGGCTCCGTCGTACTCAGAGGCTCCTCGCCGGACGGCTCAGCCGCCGGCGAAGGGCGGCAGGAACTCCACCGTGGCCCCCGGGGCGACCATCACCTGGTCGGGGTCCTCGGCCGAGGCAGGGCGGTCACCGATCAGCACCGAGCAGATCTGCACCACGTCTCCCAGACGGGTGCCGGGGTGCAGCCGCACCGCTCGCGCCATCAGGTCGCTGAGCGTGATCGCCGCCTCGACGGGGATCTCGTCGTGGTCCACTCCGGCCGCCGCCTTGGCGCCGGCCCAGTAGCGGACCAGGATGACGTCCGTCTCAATTCGGTGTGACTGCCCCGTTTCTTGGCTCATGCTCGGTATTCTCTCCCAACCCCCGAGGCACGCATGCAACGGCGCAGACCGGTCCTCGTCAACCGGGAGGAGTCAGCTTGAGCAATCTGCTGTTACTCACCAGCGCCCTTCAGCCGTCAGTCGAGGTCCTGCCCGGGCTCTCCCTGCTGGCCCACACCGTCAAGGTCCTGCCCGCCGAGGGCAGCGCCCTGCTCGAGGCACCCGACGCGGACCTGCTCCTCGTCGATGGCCGCCAGGAGCTGGCCCATGCCCGCGACCTGTGCCGGCTGATCCGCACCACCGGCTCCGACGCGCCCGTCATCCTGATCCTCACCGAGGGCGGCCTGTCGGTGGCCACCGCCGACTGGGGCATGGACGACGTCGTCCTCGGCACCTGCGGGCCCGCCGAGCTCGAGGCCCGGATCAAGCTCGCCATCGGCCGACTCGCCGCCCAGCGCGTCGCCGACGACCCCGAGTCCCACGTGATCCGCACCGGCGAGGTGGTCGTCGACGACGCCACCTACACCGCCAAGCTCGGGGGACGGCCCCTCGACCTGACCTTCAAGGAGTTCGAGCTCCTGAAGTTCCTGGCCCAGCACCCCGGGCGCGTCTTCAGCCGCCAGCAGCTGCTCCAGGAGGTCTGGGGCTACGACTACTTCGGCGGCACCCGCACCGTCGACGTCCACGTGCGCCGGCTGCGCGCCAAGCTCGGCCCCGAGCACGAGACGCTGATCGGCACCGTGCGCAACGTCGGCTACCGCTTCGTGCTGCCCAGCAAGGAGAAGACCGAGACGCCGCCCGCCGTCCCGGCCGCCGCGCCCGCGGACCCCGCACCGGAGACGGCGTCGGAGAAGGTCGACAGCTGACCGCGTGCTGACCTGGGACCGCCGGGCCGTCACGCTCGTGTCGGCGCTCTACGGCGCTGCGCTGCTGTTCATCCTGTTCCACCCCTCCGCGCAGGTGCCGAGCTCCACCGTCGCGGGCGTCGCCGACGTGCTGCAGCGGCTGGGGGTCCCGGCCACCCTCGCCTCCGGGGGGCGGGTGGAGTTCGGCCTCAACGTGGTGATGCTGGTGCCGCTCGCGGTGCTCGGCTCCTACTTCCTGCCCCGCTCGGACTGGCGCGACTGGGTCGCCTACGGGTTCGTGCTGTCCTGCTCGGTGGAGCTGGCCCAGGGGCTGTTCCTCGGCGGCCGCTCGGCGACGTTCAGCGACGTGGTGGCCAACACCCTCGGCGCCGGGATCGGGGCGCTGGCGACGGCCTGGCTGCGCTCGCGCGCCACCTCGGACTGAGCGCTCAGCCCAGCTTGGGGCGCACGTGCAGCCCGACCTCGGGGTCGACCAGGACCTCCTGGCTGGCCACGATCCCGTCCGCGAGCAGCGTCTCGTCGAGCGACACGTTGCGCTTGACCAGCGCCAGCGCGATCGGGCCGAGCTCGTGGTGGCGCGCCGACGAGCCGACGAACCCGACCACCTTCTCCCCCAGCCGCAGCTCGGCGCCCGGCGCGGGCAGCCGGTTCTCGGTGCCGTCCAGGTGCAGCAGCGTCAGCCGGCGCGGCGGCCGACCCAGGGTGTGCACCCGGGCCACCGTCTCCTGACCGCGGTAGCAGCCCTTGTCCAGGTGCACCGCGCTGCCGATCCAGCCGACCTCGTTGGGGATCGTGCGGTGGTCGGTGTCGATGCCCAGGCGGGGCTCGCCGTGCTCGATGCGCAGCGCCTCGAAGGCCCACATCCCGCACGCCGGGCCGGCCGCGGCGGCGTACGTCTCGAGCTGGGAGCGGGGGATCAGGCTGTGGTGTGCGTAGAAGGAGGAGGGGTCGGCACTCGGCTGCGCGGCCGGGTCGGCCGAGGCGGGACGCCAGGTGACGGCCAGCTCGTCGGTGACGTCGGCGATCTCGACGCGCATCATGAACTTCATCCGCTCCAGGAACGCGATCAGCGGCCGCCCCTGGCCCGGCTCGGTGTGCGCGGTGAACGACGTGCCGTCGTCGACGCCGTAGAAGGCGTGCTCGACGTGCCCGTTCGGGCTCAGGATCAGCGCAGCGGTCCACACCCCCGGCTGCAGGTCGGTGAGGAACTGCGTGCTCAGCGAGTGCAGCCAGGTCAGCCGGTCCGGGCCGGTCAGGCGCAGCACGTCGCGGTGCGAGAGGTCCACGAAGCCCTCACCGGCGGCCAGCGAGCGCTGCTCGGTGTTGAACGAGCCGTAGTGCGCCGCGACCGGGGCGTCGATGCCGTCGCCGGCCACCGCGCCCGGCAGCGACAGCAGCGGGCTGGGTGGACGCGGGCTGGTCGCGGGGGTCTCGGCGGGCGGGGTCACGGCGGGTGGGGCGGGGTGCTCGGTGCTCACGACTCCAGTCCACCACGCGCCGCCAACACGCTCCTTCTAGGGTTGCGCCATGGAGCACGACACCCTCGAGTCCGACGTCCTCGTCCGGCTCGGCGCGATCGCCGCCGACGCCACCCGCGCCGACGGCGCCACCCCGCTCGACGAGGGCACCTGGCTGGCGCTGCACCACCGCCCGGCCCACGAGATCGGGTGGTGGCTGGCCGAGGACGGGTTCGCGCTGCTGATCGACGGCGAGCTGAGCCTGGTGGTCCGCCCCGAGGTGCGCGGGCAGGGGCTCGGCCGCGGGTTGCTCGAGGAGGTGCTCGCGGTCTCCGAGGGCGAGACGCTGCGCGCCTGGTCGCACGCCGACCACCCCGGCGCGCGGGCGCTGGCCGCGGCGTACGGCTTCGCGCGGGTGCGCGACCTGTGGGTGATGCGCCGCCCCGCCGCCCTCGACCTGCCCGAGCCGACGCCGCCGGCCGGCGTCACCGTGCGCGCCTACCTGCCCGGCGACCAGGCCGAGCTGCTGCGCGTGAACGCGGCCGCGTTCGCCGCCCACCCCGAGCAGGGCGCGATGGACGCGGCCAACCTCGCCGCCCGGATGAGCGAGGAGTGGTTCGACCCGGCCGGGCTGCTGGTGGCGATGGACGGCCCCCGGATGCTCGGCTTCCACTGGACCAAGGTGCACCCGCGCACCGGCGAGGAGCCGCTGGTCGGCGAGGTGTACGTCGTGGGGATCGACCCCGCGGCCCAGGGGCGCGGCCTGGGCAAGCTGCTCACCCTGGCCGGCCTGCGCCACCTCGCGCAGCAGGGGGTGGCCGAGGTGATCCTCTACGTCGAGTCCGACAACGCGCCCGCGATCGCGGTCTACCAGGGGCTCGGGTTCACCCACGCCGCCGCGGACACCCACGTGATGTACCGCCGCTGACGCCCCGGGCGCCGGTGCGCCGGTCTCAGGTGCCGATCAGCTCGGCGCGCAGCCAGGGGCCGAGCACGCGCATGTAGGCGCCGGTGATGTGCAGCATGTCGAAGCGCACGGTCATCCCGAGGCTGAAGATCGGGCAGCGGTCCTGCACGCAGAACCACGGCCGGGTGTCGACGTAGCGCGCCCCGGTGGCCCGCGCCGCGGCCATCTCCGCGGCCTGCTTCCACAGCCACTGATCGGAGATCCCCGTCTCGCAGTCGCGTGGCGTGCTCTTCAGCGTCACGCAGTCTGCGGGCGCGGTGCCGGCCGGGTTGGGGGCCAGCACCACGACCTCCGCGCCGCCGCGGCCCAGCTCCTTGAGGGCGCGCCGCATCCCGCGCTCCCACTCGCTGACCGCCTGCTGCCCGCTGGCGCCGCTGGCCAGCCGGAGGATGCCGAGCTCGGTGTCGGAGGCGATCACCAGGTCCGGGTCCAGCGCGGCCACCTGCGCATAGACGGCGTCGTGCTGCTGCCCGCACGGGTGCGCCGGGTCCAGCGCCACGTCGGTGACGATCTCCACGTCGGCGACCGGGCAGTTCGAGACCCCGACCGCGTGGATGCGGTAGCCCTGCGACTCCAGCGCCTCGCGCACCGCAGGCACCCACGACACCGCCACCGAGTCGCCCACCACGACCGCCGTCCGCGGCGCCGACTCCGCGCCGTACAGGCAGTCGGTGGGGGTGCCCAGCACGGGGGGGTTCAGGCAGCCCGCCGGCGGCTCCATCTCCGGGGTGATGCCGGCCTCGTAGTCGCCCAGCGCCGGGGTGAGCTCGGGGAACCGCTCGGCGGCCAGCGCCTCGCGCAGCCCGTCGGTGAGCTCCGACAGCGGCGGCGGGCCGCCGTCGGCGTCGACCGTGAGCGGCAGGCCGGGGGCCGCCGTGGGGGTGGGCGGCGCGGTCGACGGCACCAGCAGGAGGGCCACCGCGCAGGCCGTCGCGGCGGCGATCGCCCCCAGCGCGGCGCCCTGCAGCCGGTGCCGCGCCGTACGCCGCACCGCCGCCGGGTCGCGGCGCAGGAACGGCCGCTCCACCAGGTGGTACGACGCGACCGACGCGGCCAGGGTGACGCCGAGGGCGGCCATCCGCTGGCCCCAGCCGTCGGCGGGCAGGTCCGCCGGGAGCAGCGCCGGCAGCAGCACGATCACCGGCCAGTGCCACAGGTACAGGGAGAAGGAGAGATCGCCGAGGTAGGTGAGCGGCCGCTGCCGCAGCACCCAGGTGGCGCCGAGCCGGTCCGCGCGCGGCGAGCCGGAGTCGGGGCCGGAGGGGCCGGTGCCGGCCGCGATCAGCAGCGCGGCGGCCAGCACCGGCAGCGCCCCCGCGGGCGCCGGGAACGCGGACTCGCCGGTGACCGCGACCGCGGAGACGGCCAGGCCGGCCAGACCGGTCAGCGCGAGGGTGGTGCGCGCCCCGGCGCCCAGCCCGGTCAGCCGCCCGGCCCCGACCGCGAGGAGGGCGCCGACGCCCAGCTCCCAGCCGCGGGTCAGCGTGGAGAAGTACGCGATCGTCGGGTCGGTGTGCGACTGGTACAGCGCCCAGCCGAACGACGCGGCGACCACCGCCAGCGCGACCGCGCCGACCGCACGCGCCGGCGTCAGCCAGCCCCGCCCGGCCCGGGCGAGACGACCGGCCAGCGCCAGCGCGGCGATCACCAGCAGCGGCCAGACGAGGTAGAACTGCTCCTCGACCGCCAGCGACCAGTAGTGGCGCAACGGCGAGTCGGGCAGCGACGAGGCGAAGTAGTCGGTGCCGACCTCGGCGAAGTGCCAGTTGGCGGCGAACCCCGCCGCCCACAGCGCGTCGCCGGCCACCCGCTCGGCCCGGTCGGCGACCAGCAGTACCACCGAGGCCAGCACGGTCACCGCGAGCACCAGCGAGGCGGCCGGCAGGATCCGCCGCGCCCGGCGCACGTAGAACCCGCGCAGCGAGACCCCGGAGCCGCCGGCCTCGCGCAGCAGCAGCCCGGTGATCAGGAACCCCGAGATCACGAAGAAGACGTCCACCCCGACGAAGCCGCCCGCCGGGCGCCCGGTCAGGTGGTGGGCGATCACCAGCAGCACGGCCAGGGCCCGCAGCCCCTGGATGTCGGCGCGCCGATCGGGGCCGCCCGGACGGGACGGCGGGGGGCTCGGGGACGGGTCGCGGGGCAGCATCGGCGGTAAGCCTGCCATGTGCAAGTGACACGCGCGGCCGACGGGAGAACCACGGAACGCCCAAAGAAAATGTCAGCGCGCGTCGGAAGCAGCACACTGGGACCGCGGCTGACTCCTCGGGGGGAGCCGGTCGGGCGCGAGGCGGGGCCAGTGGCCAGCCGCTTCGGCAGCGGATGAAGGGCGGGGTGGCAATGGATTGCCGCAAATGCTTCCAGGAGCTCGAGGTGTGTCCGGAGTGTCGGGGCACGCCCCCGGCGGGGCGCACGTGCGCGACGTGCATGAACACCGGCGCCGTCTGCCCGCAGCACGGCCCGTTCCACGGGAACCGCTGAGCCGGACCGGGGCCCGCTCACCTGCTCAGCTCACGCTGCGCCACCTGGTCGAGCACCGCGCGGGCGATCGCCTCCGCGCCCTGCCGGGTGGGATGGATGCCGTCCTGGGAGAGCCCGTCGCGCCAGGCGTCCTCGGCGACCGCCTCGCGGGTCGCCATCAGGAACGGCACGTCGAGCTCGGCGGCCAGCAGCGCCTGCGCCACCACCATCGGGGCCACCGGCTCGCCGCCGGGCAGCACCACCGCCGGCGGCGCGACGATCCACACCTTGAGACCGTCGGCCTGCGCGCGCTCCACCATCGCGCGCAGCGCGTCGAGGGAGTCGTGCAGGTCCACGTCCCTGCGGACGTCGTTGGTGCCGCCGGAGATCACCACGGCGCGGGGCTCGCGGGCGAGCACGTCGCGGTCGAAGCGCTCCTCCATCTGCACCAGCGTCTGACCGGAGACGGCGACGTTGGCGGCGAAGCGCCACGGCGTGCGGTCGTCGGTCACCACGTAGCGCACCCAGGAGCGCTCGGAGGGCACGGACTCGAAGGTGTCGGTGCCGCCCTGGGTGATCGAGTCGCCCATGAACACCGTGTCGACGCCGTGCCGGCTGAGCTCGACGTCGTGGGTGGCCTGCACGGCCGCGACGGCGCCCACGACGAGCAGGACCACCGCGGCGGCGGCGGCGCCCGCCCGGCGCCGGGTCCGGAAGATCCTCACGAGAAACCCCACCCCCTCGTGCTCCGCATTATGCCGAGCACCGCGGCTCAGGGGTGAAGAGCCGCCCGCAGCCGCCCGGCGATCTGCTGCACCGCGGCGCGCGAGGTCCGCCCCGCGCCGACCACGTTGAGGAACCCGTGGATCTGGTCGCCGAAGCGCTCCAGCTCCACCTCCACCCCGGCGTCGGCGAGCTTGCGGGCGTAGGCCTCGCCCTCGTCGCGCAGCGGGTCGAAGCCGGCCGTGGCGACGTACGCCGGGGCCAGCCCGGCGGGGATCTCGGCCAGCAGCGGGGAGGCGCGCCAGTCGGTGTGCGTGGCGGCGTCGGGCAGGTAATGGGCCATCGCCAGGTCCATGAACACCTCGGTGAGGAAGAACCCCTCGCGGAACATCTGCCGGCTCGCCGTGCCGCCGCGCGCGTCGGTGGCGGGGTAGATCAGCAGCTGGAACGCCAGCGGCAGCCCCTCGGCCGCGGCGCTGAGCGCGACCGTCGCGGACAGGCAGCCGCCCGCGGAGTCACCACCGACGGCGATCCGGTCCACGTCCAGGTCGTCGGCGTGCGCCACCACCCAGCGGTACGCCGCCAGGCAGTCCTCGAAGGCGGCCGGGAAGGGGTCCTCGGGGGCCAGCCGGTAGTCGACGGAGAGCACCCGCACCCCCGACTCCTCGGCCAGGAATCGGCAGGCGGCGTCGTGGGAGTCCAGGTCCCCGAAGATCCAGCCACCGCCGTGGAAGAAGACCAGCAGCGGCCGCTTCGGCCCGCCGCGCCGTTTGCCGCCGGCGAGCGCGGTCGGCACGTAGAGGCGCGCCGCCAGCCCGGCGACGGTGACCTCCTCGGTGCGCCCGATCGGCTGCCGGCCGCCGGCCAGGCCGCTCTGGTGCAGGATGCCGGCGCGGCCGTCGCGGACCGGGAGCGTCTCCACGGCCGGGATCCGGGCCACCCGCTGCAGGCGCAGCATCAGCTGGGTGTCCACCGCCAGCAGCTGACCGTCGCGGAGCACCGGCTTGCCGGCCAGCCGCCGCTGCACCCGCTCGGGCAGGTTCATCGCCGCGGTGAACAGCGCCCGCTCGGCGCCGGCGTGGACCCGCCTCGCCCCTGCCTTGGCCCGCGTCCTGATCCGCCCCGTCGACCGCTCTCCCCGTGTCATGGGCGCGAACCTACCGGCGCCGCTAGGGTCGCGTGCTGTGACTTCGCGCACCTGGACCCTCGTCGTCGCCCTCGGCCTCGTGGGGCAGCTGGCGTGGACGGTCGAGAACATGTACCTCAACGTCTTCGTGTACGAGACGATCACCGACGACCCCACCGTGATCGCGGTGCTGGTGGCGGCGAGCGCGCTCACCGCGACGCTGGCCACGCTGCTGGTCGGCGCCTGGTCGGACCGGGTCGGCTCGCGGCGGGCGTTCATCGCCGGCGGGTACGTCGCCTGGGGGCTCACCACCGCCGCGTTCGGGTTCCTCAGCGCCGACGCGGTCGCCGCGTGGGCGCCGGTCGGCGACGCGGTGGCGCTGGCCGTGGCCGCCGTCATCGTCGTGGACTGCGTGATGTCGTTCCTGGGCGCCGGCGCCAACGACGCGTCGTACCAGGCCTGGGTCACCGACATCACCACCCCGGCCGTGCGCGGTCGCGTCGAGGCGGCGCTGGCACCGCTCGCGCTGGTCGCGATGCTGATCGTCTTCGGCGGCTTCGACTCGCTGACCCGGGCCGGGCGGTGGGAGCTGTTCTTCGCGCTGATCGGCGGGCTGGTCGTGCTCGCCGGGATCGTCGCCTGGTTCACCGTGCGCGACGCGCCGACGCTGACCCGCTCGCCGGACGGCTACCTGCGCTCGGTGCTGCACAGCCTGCGCCCGGCCGCCGCGCGGGCCAACCCGGCGCTCTACCTGGCGCTGGCGGTCTGGGCGGTGTGGGGCGTCGCCACCCAGGTCTACCTGCCGTTCCTGATCATCTACCTGCAGAAGACGCTGCTGATCGAGGGCTACGCGCTGGTGCTCGCGGTCGTGCTCGTCGGCGCCACCCTCGCCAGCGTGCTCGGCGGACGGCTGATCGACCGGGTCGGCAAGCTGAACGCGCTGCTCCCCGCCGCCGGCGTGTACGGCGTCGGCCTGGTGCTGATGTACCTGGCCCGGGGGACCTGGCCGGTGATCGGGGCGGGACTCGTCATGATGAGCGGCATGATGCTGCTCGTCGCCACCGTCGGCGCCCTCGTCCGCGACGCCACCCCACCGGAGCGGGCCGGGCAGGTGCAGGGGCTGCGGATGATCTTCGCGGTGCTGGCGCCGATGGCGATCGGCCCGTTCCTCGGCGCGGCCGTGATCAGCGGGTCGGGGCGCACCTACACCGACCTCGGCGTCACCAAGCAGGTGCCGACGCCCGGCATCTTCCTGGCCGCGCTGGCCGTGCTCGCGCTGGTCTGGGTGCCGACCTGGTTCCTGCGCCGGCTGCCCGTGGCCGAGCGCGCGGAGGTGGCGGCGTGAGCGCGACTGCTCCGATGATGACGCGGTGGGGGCGCGAGCTGGACGCCGACCGGCCGCTGCCGGAGTACCCGCGCCCGCAGCTGGTGCGGGAGCGCTGGCTCAATCTGAACGGGCGCTGGGACCACGCGATCGTGCCCGGCGCCGGCCCCGCCGCCCTGGGCGGCCCCGGGCCCGCGTCGTACGACGGGGAGATCGTGGTGCCGTTCTCCCCCGAGGCGCCGCTGTCCGGCGTCGGCCGGACGCTCGGCGCCGACGAGACGCTCTGGTACCGCCGCGTGGTCACGCTGCCGGCGGAGCTGGCGCCCGAGCCCGGCGAGCGGGTGCTGCTGCACTTCGGGGCCGTCGACCAGGTCTGCCGGGTCTTCCTGGACTCAGTCGAGGTGGGCGGGCACGACGGCGGCTACCTGCCGTTCACCCTGGACGTGACCGGCTCGTTCGCGGGGGCGGACGGTGTGGCGGGCGGTGTGGAGCTGCGGGTCGCGGTCCAGGACGAGACCGACGCCGGGCACCGCTCCCGCGGCAAGCAGCGCACCAAGCGCGGCGGCATCTGGTACTCCCCCTTCTCCGGCATCTGGCAGACCGTCTGGCTCGAGGTCGTCCCCGCGACGTACGTCGAGCGGCTGGTGCTGGTGCCCGACCTGGCCACCTCCTCGCTCGAGGTGACCGTGCACGCGGGCGGGGACGGCGGCGACGCCGAGCCCGCTGGTGATCTCGCTGGTGGTCTGGCTGCCGAGGTCGAGGTGCTCGCGGACGGCGAGGTCGTCGCGCGCGCCACCGCCCCGGTCGGCTCGCCGGTCTCGCTGCCGGTGCCCGACCCGCGGCTGTGGAGCCCCGAGGACCCGTTCCTCTACGACGTGCGGGTGCGCCTCGGCGAGGACCGGGTCACCTCCTATCAGGGGATGCGCTCCTTCGGCGTCGCGCTGGACGACACCGGGACCCCGCGGCTGCTGCTCAACGGGCGGCCCTACTTCCAGGCCGGCGTGCTCGACCAGGGGTACTGGCCCGACGGGCTGTGCACCGCGCCGTCGGACGAGGCGATGGTCTTCGACATCGAGACCATGAAGCGCCTGGGCTTCACGATGCTGCGCAAGCACATCAAGATCGAGCCGCTGCGCTGGTACGCGCATTGCGACCGGCTCGGGATGATCGTCTGGCAGGACATGGTCAACGGCGGCGGCCGCTACCGCCCGGCCGTGGTCACGCTGCCTGCGGTCGCGCCGGGGGTGCGAATGCGCGACACCGGGCCGCGCAGGCACCGGCGCTTCGGCCGCGAGGACGCCGAGGGGCGCGCGTCGTACGAGAGGGAGGCGCGCGCGACCGTCGAGCACCTGCGCAACGTGACCTCGCTGGCGGTATGGGTGCCGTTCAACGAGGGATGGGGGCAGTTCGACGCCGCCCGGATCGCCGCCGAGGTCGCCGAGCTCGACCCGACCCGCAGCGTCGACCACGCCAGCGGCTGGCACGACCAGGACGGCGGGCACCTGCTCAGCCTGCACGTGTACTTCCGGCGCTTCCGGATCCCGCCGATGGTGCGCCACCGGCTCGAGCCGCGCGCGCTGGTGCTCTCCGAGTACGGCGGCTACGGGCTGGCCGTGGCGGGGCACACCTGGGGCGCGAAGACGTTCGGCTACCGCCGGTTCCGCTCCACGAAGGCACTCGCCCGCGTCTTCACCTCGCTGCACCGCCGCCAACTGGCCCCCACCGTGCCCGTCGGCCTCTCCGCCACCGTCTACACCCAGCTCAGCGACGTAGAGGACGAGATCAACGGCCTCCTCACCTACGACCGCGAGATCCTCAAGCTGGACGAACAAACAACCCGCCCAGCCCTAACCCCCCTCCAGCACCCACCCGCCGCGACCTCGCACCCCCCGGACGCCGAGTCGGCGTGAACTCGCGCTCGAGCGGCGCCGAGTCGGCGTGAACTCGACTGGCACCCTGTCCCCCATGCGTTTCCTCTCCGGGCTGCTGATCGCCCTCGGCGCGTTCGCCGGCACCATCGCGCTCGCCGCCCATGTCGCCAACCAGACCGTGCTGGACCCCGACCGCCCCGGGACGCTGCTGGTCGCCGCGCTGGAGACCCAGGAGCTCGACGACCAGGTGATCTCCGCCATCGAGCGCCACACCGGCCCGCTCACCGCCCAGCAGCGTGAACGGATCACCGCCGTCGCCGGCGACGAGCGGGTCCGCGACGCCGCCGAGCAGGTCCGCATCGACGCCGACGGCCGCCTCGATCTCGAGCCGCTGACGACCTCCCTGGCCGGCCAGCTGGAGAGCAACGGCCGAGACGGGCTCGCCGAACGACTGCGCACCCTCGACACCGAGCGGTACGTCGCGCTGCCGCCCGAGCTGAACGCTCAGTACGCCGACGCGCGCGACGTCGGGGAGTGGACCTTCAACGCCGCCGTCCTCGTCGCGCTCGCGTCGTTCGTGCTGGGCTTCCTGTGCGCTCCGTCCAAGCGTCAGGCCGCCCGTTCCATCGGTTTCGCGCTGGTCGGCACCGTCGTGCTCACCGTGCTGGGCTACCTGCTGCTCCCTCATCTCCTGCGCAGCGTCGACAACGCGTACCTCGACGCCGCCGCCACCGCCGCCCTCTCCTTGCAGGCCGACATCGTGGGCCCGCTGATGCCCGTGCTCCTCGCCGCCCTCGCGCTCGTCCTCGCGTCGTACCTCATCCCGAGACGCAGCTGACCGCGAGCTCACGCCGACTCGACGCCCTCCGAACGCGAGTTCACGCCGACTCGGCGGGGTGGGAGTGTGAGTTTGTGCCTGCTCGGGCGGGTTTCTTCTTCGCCCGGCGGTGCCACACTCGAAGAATGAGCCGCGACACCAACGCCCTCCCCGCCCACGTCGGTGGGCTGCTCGACGAGGGGGCGACCGACTACAGCGCAGCCGGGATCGAGCCCGACCCCTTCGACATCGAGCCGCCGTACGTCCCCGGCCCGGAGGAGCTGGCGTCGCTGGAGCAGTTCCACGACCGGTTCCTCGACCGCGAGGTGTCGTGGCTGCACTTCAACGAGCGGGTCCTCGAGCTCGCCGAGGACGACTCGCTGCCGCTGCTCGAGCGGGTCCGGTTCCTGGCCATCTTCGCCAGCAACCTCGACGAGTTCTTCATGGTCCGCGTCGCCGGCCTCAAGCGCCGGATCGCCGCCGGTGTCGCGGTCCGCGCGGCCAGCGGGCTGCTGCCGCGCGAGGTGCTGCGCCGCATCTCCGCGATCACCGCCGACCTGAGCCGGCGCCACGCCCTGCTGTTCCGCGAGAAGATCATCCCCGCGCTCCAGGAGCACGGCATCGAGCTGGTCCGCTGGGCCGACCTGACCCGCGAGGAGCAGAAGGACTGCAAGAAGCTCTTCAAGGAGCGGATCTTCCCGGTCCTCACCCCGCTCGCCGTCGACCCCGCGCACCCGTTCCCCTACATCTCCGGGCTCTCGCTCAACCTGGCGGTGGTGGTGCGCAACCCCGAGACCGGCAAGGAGCACTTCGCCCGGGTCAAGGTGCCGCCGATCTTCGACCGGTTCATCTCCGTGGGCAACCAGCGCTTCGTGCCGCTCGAGGACGTCATCCGCGAGCACCTCAGGCGGCTCTTCCCCGGCATGGAGGTGCTCCAGGTGCACAGCTTCCGGGTCACCCGCAACGAGGATCTGGAGGTCGAGGAGGACGACGCCGAGAACCTGCTGGCCGCCCTGGAGAAGGAGCTGCTGCGCCGCAAGTTCGGTCCCCCGGTGCGCCTGGAGGTCGAGGACGACATCGACGCGTCGGTGCTGCACCTGTTGATCACCGAGCTCGGCGTGCAGCGCGACGAGGTCTACCGCCTGGCCGGCCCGCTCGACCTGCGGGGGCTCCACGACATCGCCGACCTGCCCCGCGAGGACCTCAAGTACGACGCCTTCGTGCCCACCACGCACCCGCTGCTCGCCGAGGTGGAGTCGGCCTCCCCCGTCGACGTCTTCAAGGCGACCCGGCGCCGCGACATCCTGCTGCACCACCCCTACGACTCGTTCGCGACGTCGGTGCAGCGCTTCGTCGAGCAGGCCGCCGCCGACCCGCACGTGCTGGCGATCAAGCAGACGCTCTACCGCACCTCGGGCGACTCGCCGATCATCGACGCCCTGGTCGACGCCGCCGAGGCCGGCAAGCAGGTGCTGGTGATCGTCGAGATCAAGGCGCGCTTCGACGAGCAGGCCAACATCCGCTGGGCCCGCAAGCTCGAGCACGCCGGCTGCCACGTCGTCTACGGCCTGGTCGGGCTCAAGACCCACTGCAAGCTGTCGATGGTGGTGCGCGACGAGCCCGACGGCATCCGGCGCTACACCCACATCGGCACCGGCAACTACAACCCCAAGACCGCCCGGCTCTACGAGGACCTCGGCCTGCTCACCGCCGACGAGGCGATCGGCGAGGACGTCGCCCACCTCTTCAACAACCTCAGCGGCTACTCCCGCAACGCCGAGTACGCCGAGCTCCTGGTCGCCCCGGACTCGGTGCGCGCGGGCCTGGTCCGCCAGATCCACGAGGCGATCGTCCACCACCGCGAGGGCCGGCCCTCGCGGATCCGGCTCAAGGCGAACTCGGTGGTCGACGAGAAGGTCATCGACGCGCTTTACCTCGCCTCCCAGGAGGGGGTGTGCGTCCAGCTCCTGGTCCGCGGCATCTGCGCGCTGCGCCCCGGCGTACCCGGACTCTCGGAGAACATCGAGGTCCGCTCGATCCTGGGCCGCTTCCTGGAGCACAGCCGGGTCTTCTACTTCGAGAACGGCGGGGACCCGATGGCGTGGATCGGCTCGGCCGACATGATGCACCGCAACCTGGACCGTCGCGTCGAGGTCCTGGTGCGGGTCCCCGACCAGCGCAATGTGGCCCACCTCGGCGAGATGCTGGACCTGGCCTTCGACGACGGCACCGACGCGTGGCTGCTCGACAGCGCCGGCGCGTGGCAGCGCAACGAGGGCCGCTGTCACCTTCAGGACGAGCTCATCCGGCGCCAGCGCCGCAGAAGGGGTTGAGCGTCACACGACCCTGAGTTGCGTGGGCTGACTGCGGACCCCCTAGCATGATCGACGTTCAGATCCTCCTCATCAGGAGTTCGACGTGGGTTTTCGTTTTCGTCCGGTCGACGGGTCCTTCTATGACCTGTTCACCGAGTCCGCACAACACCTCGTCACCGGAGCCGGCTTGCTTGCCGAGATGCTCGGCGACGGTGTCGACCGAGAGGACGTCGCGCGCCGCATGCGCGACGCCGAGCACGCCGCCGACGAGACGACGCACGCCATCATCCGCCGGGTCAACACCACGTTCGTGACGCCGTTCGACCGCGAGGACATCTACGCGCTCGCCTCGGGCCTCGACGACGTCATGGACGAGATGGACGAGGCGGTCGACCTGATCCTCCTCTACGAGGTCCAGGAGTTGATGCCGGAGTTCTCGACGCTCGTCGAGGTACTCCAGCGCTGCGCCGAGCTGACCGCGGAGTCCATGCCGCGCCTGCAGGCGATGAAGGGTCTCGAGGAGTACTGGATCGAGATCAACCGCCTCGAGAACACCGGCGACAAGACGCACCGTCGCACGCTGGCGCGCCTGTTCTCGGGGGACTTCAAGTCGCTCGAGGTGCTCAAGCTCAAGGACATCGTCGAGTCGCTCGAGTCGGCCATCGACTGCTTCGAGACGGTGGCCAACACGGTGGAGCAGATCGCCGTCAAGGAGTCCTGACCGGTGGAGCTCGCGATCATCATCGCGGTTGTCGTCGTTGCCCTCGTCTTCGACTACACCAACGGTTTCCACGATGCCGCCAACGCGATCGCCACCTCGGTGTCGACGCGGGCGCTCACTCCCCGCGTCGCACTCGCGATGGCTGCGGTGATGAACTTCATCGGCGCATTCCTCGGGCAGAAGGTCGCGCAGACCGTCAGTGAGGTCATCACACCGCCTACCGGCACCCATGGCCTGGTGATCGTGATGGCCGGCCTGATCGGCGCCATCACCTGGAACATGATCACCTGGTACTACGGGCTGCCGTCGTCGTCCTCGCACGCCCTGATCGGCGGCCTGGTCGGCTCGGCGCTCGCGGCCGGCACCTACGTGCACTGGACGAAGGTCATCGACAAGGTCGTCGTCCCGATGATCCTGTCGCCGGTCGTCGCCTTCACGCTCGGCTTCGCCGCGATGCTGGCGATCATGTGGCTGTTCCGCAAGGTGAACCCGCACCGGGTGAGCCGCGGGTTCCGGCTCGCGCAGACCGCCTCCGCGGCGGCGATGGCGCTGGGCCACGGCCTCCAGGACGCCCAGAAGACGATGGGCGTCATCTTCCTGGCGCTGCTCACCGGCGAGTACGTCAACCCCGGTGACCCCCTGCCGATCTGGGTGATCATGGCGGCCGCCGCCGCGATCTCGCTGGGCACCTGGTCGGGCGGCTGGCGGATCATGCGCACCCTCGGGCGCCGCATCATCCACCTCGACCCGCCGCGCGGCTTCGCCGCCGAGGGTGTCGCGGCGTCGGTCCTCTACTCCACGGCCTACGTCTTCGAGGCGCCGATCTCCACCACCCACACCATCACCTCCGCGGTGATGGGCGTCGGCGCGACCAAGCGGCTCTCCGCCGTGCGCTGGGGCGTGGCCAAGTCGATCCTGACCGCGTGGGTGCTGACCTTCCCGGCCGCCGGCGCGGTGGCTGCGGGCGCGTACTACGTCACGCACTTCTTCCTCGAGGTCATCTGACCCTGCTCGTCGGCGAAACGCCCAGTGCTCCCGAGTGGAGCGCTGGGCGTTTCGTCGTCGTGAGGGCAGCAGCGACCGTTCAGAAGGAAAACGCGAGCCCCCGAACGGGGCGCTGAGCGTGGCAGCGGCGGATCCGCCCTGCGTTTTCCTTCCGAACGGTCGCCCTCGAGCACCAAGGCCCCCGGACCTTGCATCTACCTTGAGGATTTCGTGAGGGACAACCACCGGATCGCTTGAGATCGGCGGAGCAGAGTAGTGCTCACACCGAGAACGACCGGCACACAAGCTGGTCACCCAAGCAAAGGAACCCAGTCATGAAGCTCGCAGCCTCCAAGGCCACCACCGCCAAGATCCTCGCCTCGGTCGTCCTCGTCGGTGGAGCCGCCAGCGTCGCCGGACTGGGCACCTTCGGTGCGTTCACCTCCACCACCACCGCCAACCAGGCCGTCAGCTCCGGCACCGTGACGATGGACCTCACCAAGCCTGGCCCCCAGGGCCTCGGAATCGCGGCGACCGGCATGGTCCCCGGTGACAGCATCCAGCGCGCGGTGACGCTGACCCGCACCGGCAGCGAGACCTTCGGCGGCGTCACGCTGACCACGACGTCGAACGGCACCATCCTCACCACCGGCAACGCCCACAGCATGACGCTCAGCGTCGACCTCTGCACCTCTGCGTGGGTGCTCAACGCCGCCACCAAGCAGCTCACCTGCACCGGCTCCACCTCGGCGCTGACCGGTTCGGTCATCGGCGCCAACCGTGCGCTGACCGGCGTCACCCAGGCCCTCAACGGCACCGGCAAGACCGCCCACCTCCGCGTGACGATGACGCTGCCGGGCGAGGCCGACAACGCCTTCCAGGACAAGAGCGACACCGTGAACTTCACGTTCGACGGCACGCAGCGCGCCGCCACCAACCTCTGATCCCGGTAGGGACCGTCCCCCGTGGGGGGTGGACGGCCCCTCCTGCTTGATCCAACCCGCCACCAGCCCGCCCGCCGACCACCGGAACTGAGAAGGAGCCCGAGATGACCAACGTCCTCCAGTTCCCCGGCACCCGCGGCCACGTGGTGACCACCCCCTCGCACCGCGCCGCCCCCGCCCGGTCCACGGGGTCGACCCTCGGGTCGACCCTCGGGTCGGTCCTGCGCAAGCTGGGCAAGCTGACGATCAACCTGCTGCTCGTCGCCTGCCTGATCACCTTCCTCGGTCTCGCCGTCGGCCCGCACCTGTTCGGGTACCGCACGATCACCATGCTGACCGGCAGCATGGCGCCGATGATCAACCCCGGCGACGTCGTCATCTCGGTGCCGCACGCCGCGGAGACCGTCGAGGTCGGGGACGTGGTCACCTACCACATCCCCGTCGAGGACCACCGGATCGAGACCCACCGGGTCACGAAGGTGATCGAGAAGAAGGACGGACGCATCGCGATCAAGACCAAGGGCGACGCCAACAACGGCGTCGACCCGTGGACCGCGATCCTCCAAGACGACGTCGTCTGGAAGACGGAGTACGTCGTGCCCGGTCTCGGCAAGGTCATCCGCGCACTGCGCACCCCCATCGTCCAGGACGTGGTGTTCTGGGGAGCCCTGGGCGCCCTGATCCTCCTGGGCCTCATCCTGATCTGGAAGCCTGCGAAGGCGGACGACGAGGAGAACGACGTGTCCGCTGCGGTGCCCCTCCACCCCAACACCCTGGACGACGCCGCGCTGCAGCGCCTGGCCATCGACGTCGACGACGAGGAGTTCGTCGCGGTCTTCGCCCACCGCTACCAGGAGATGCTCCCCCAGCGGCTGGACCGGATCACGGCCGCCCTGGCCGCCGACGACCTGGACGGAGCCCTCGAGGCCTCGCTCAGCCTGAAGGTCTCCTCGAGCACCGTCGGCACCCGCGAGCTGCAGGGCCTGGCCGAGGTCATCGAGCTCAACGTCCGCCGCCAGGACGTGACCGCGGCACGTGCCATCGCCGAGGAGCTGCCCCAGGCCGTGGCCCGCGCCGACGAGGCCCTCGCGACGTACCTCGCGGATCACCAGAGCGCCTGATCCGCCCCCTCGATCCGCACCCGGACCGGGCCAGCACGCACCACGCTGGCCCGGTCCTCGCCTATTCGGGCACGCCGGCTGGGCGGCGTTGAGGCTGGGCGCGGGCTCCTTGCAGCTTCCTTGAGGGTTTCCTGCACAGCAGCCGCAGCCGGACTTGAGGTGCATGGAGCAGAGTTCTGGTCATAACAGAACGACCGACCCACCCGCGGTTGGTCCCCACCAGAAGGAATAAGTCCGATGCTGAAGACCGCCACCTCCAAGGCCACCACCATCAAGATCCTCGCCTCCACCGTGCTCGTCGGTGGCGCGATCAGCGTTGCCGGACTGGGCACCTTCGGTGCGTTCACGTCCACCACGACCGCGGCCCAGGCCGTCGACTCCGGCACGATCACGCTCAGCATGAACGGCGTCGAGGAGGGGACCGAGAACCTGGGCGCCATCGGCGGGATGGTTCCCGGCGACTCGTTCCAGCGCAAGGTCAACCTGGCCCGGGGCGCCGACGACGAGAAGTTCGGCTCGCTCGACATCAAGACCACGGCCACCTCGACCAAGGGCGCCGGCGCGGACCTGGTCAAGCAGCTGCAGGCCAGCGTCCGGACCTGCAGCGTCCCGTGGGTGCTCGAGAACAAGACCCTGCGGTGCGGCACGACGGCAGCCCCCGGGACCGTCACCGAGATCCTCAAGGACCAGGATGTCTTCAAGGGGATCACCCTCCCCGGCACCATGCTCGAGGCGAGCCTCAACGGCTCCAGCCGTCAGCTGAACCTCGGCGTGACGTTCACCTTCCTGAGCACCGGCAACGACGTCGCGGACAACAAGCTTCAGAACGCGGCCGCCAACCTGAGCTTCGACTTCGTCGCCCACCAGCGCACCGGCACGAACCTCTGACCGGTCCCACCGGAACCACAGACGAGCCCGCCCTCCTCGAGGGCGGGCTCGTCGTACGTCGCGGGTCAGCCCACGGTCTCCATGCGGTAGCCGACGCCGCGCACCGTGCGCACGAAGCGGGACGTGCCCCGCCCCTCGCCCAGCTTGCGGCGCAGGTTGCCCATGTGTACCTCGACCAGGTGTGTCTCGCTGGTCCACACATCGCCCCAGACCTCACGCAGCAGGGCCTCGCGCGACCACACCCGCGCCGGGGAGCGCATCAGCGTCGCCAGCAGCCCGAACTCGGTGGGGGTCAGCGCCACCTCCTGGTCCCCGCACATGGCCCGGTGGCCGTCCACGTCGAGGGTGAGCAGGCCGTGGCGCAGCACCTCGTGGCCCTCGGGGATCCGCTCGCTGACCACGACCGCCGGCCGGGCGGCCTCCGCCACTGCGGGCAGCGCGGCCGATGCCGGGACCGGTGGCTCCACGGTCGCGAACGGCGAACCCGGCCCGCGCCGGGGCCGACGGAACATCGCGTTGACCCGGGCCTTGAGCTCGCGGACGCTGAACGGCTTGGCGAGGTAGTCGTCGGCGCCGGTCTCCAGCCCGATCAGGCGGTCGATCTCGTCGCTGAGCGCGGTGACCATGATGATGTAGGCGTCCGTGATGGTGCGGATGCGCCGACAGGCCTCCACGCCGTCGATCCCCGGCAGGCCCACGTCGAGGGTGATCAGGTCGGGGTCGAGCTCACGCACCGTCTCCACGCCCCTGAGCCCGTCACTGACGGTGGTCACCTCGAAACCCTGGGAGATCAGCGCGAACTCCACGAGAGCGGCAATGTCGGCATCGTCCTCGATGACGACCGCGCGGCGCTGCTCCGTCCCCCCTGTTCCCATGACCCTGATGATGCCATTGATCTTGCTGGTTTCTTGAGGTTGCGTGCCGAATCGCTTGAACTCTCCAAGCGACACTTGTCTCATGAGCCGCTTCGACACTGTCCGCCGCGGGGTCTGTCTCGCGCTGGCCGTGTTCTGCCTGCTCGTCGTCCCGGAGCTCGCCTCGGCGAAGTTCACCGGCCGGGCCACGGTCTCGCAGGCGGTCGGGACTGCGTCGCTGGCGACCCCCAGCGGCACCGGCGACTACTACTGTCGCTGGCCCCTGGTGGGCTGGAAGGTGCACGAGGGGATCGATCTCAATGTCACTGTCACTGGCACGTACCCGGTGGGTACAACGTTCCGCTACACGCTCTACCGCGGCACGACGCCCGTGGCGACCAAGACCGCCGCGAGCCGAACCGTCTCTTTCGCGGAAACAATCGACCCTGACAACAAGATCGGCACCATCTGGCGGGTGGTGGCGCAGCCCCTCCTGGGTCGCTGGACCGGCCCGGAGTGGACCTCACGCGACATCACCTGCCGCGTCATGGATCGCGACGGCAGCTTCTGAGTACCGGGCGCACTCGCGCTGACTCCGCGGCTGAGGGCTGTGGCTCCTCAGCCCTCAGCCGAACCGCCCGGAGATGTACGCCTCGGTCGACGGGTGCTCGGGGTTGGAGAACACCTTCTTCGTCGGGTTGAACTCCACCAGCTGCCCCGGCCGGCCGGTGGCCTTGAGGTTGAAGAAGCCGGTGTCGTCGGAGACCCGGGCCGCCTGCTGCATGTTGTGGGTGACGATCACGATCGTGTAGTCGCTCTTCAGCTCGTGGATGAGGTCCTCCACCGCGGACGTCGAGATCGGGTCGAGCGCCGAGCAGGGCTCGTCCATCAGCAGCACCTGCGGCTCGACCGCGATGGCCCGGGCGATGCACAGCCGCTGCTGCTGGCCTCCCGAGAGCCCGCCGCCGGGCTTGTCGAGGCGGTCGCGGACCTCGAGCCAGAGGTTGGCCCCGCGCAGCGAGCGCTCCACGATGGTGTCCGCCTCGGACTTCTTCATCCGCCGGGCGTTGAGTCGGTTGCCGGCCAGCACGTTCTCGTAGATCGACATGGTCGGGAACGGGTTGGGCCGCTGGAAGACCATCCCGATCTGGCGGCGTACGGCGACCGGGTCGACGCCGGGGTCGTAGAGGGACTGGCCGTCCACGACGACCTTCCCCTCGACCCGCGCGCCGGGGATCACCTCGTGCATCCGGTTCAGCGAGCGCAGGAAGGTCGACTTGCCGCACCCGGACGGGCCGATGAAGGCCGTCACGGAACGGGCGGGGATGGTCATGTTCACCCCCTGCACCGCGAGGAAGTCGCCGTAGTAGATGTCGAGGTCGCTGACGTCGATGCTCTTGGCCATGTCGTGGGGTTCGCTTTCGGTGGGTCGGGGGTCAGCGGCCGGACTTGGGCGCGAAGCGCGAGCCGATGAGGCGGGCGAGCAGGTTCAGGCCCATCACGATCGCGATGAGCACCAGCGCCGCACCCCAGGCACGCTCGCGGCCGAACTCGGGCGGGATCCCGGGCTGCATGTAGGAGTAGTAGATGAAGACGGGCAGCGTCGCCATCCGCTCGTGGAAGGCGTCGAGGTTCAGCGAGTCGGTCTTCCCTGCGATGATCAGCAGCGGCGCGGTCTCGCCGGCGACCCGCGCCACGGCCAGCATCACGCCGGTGACGATGCCGCCCATCGCGGTCGGCAGCACCACCTTGGTGATCGTGCGCCACTTCGGCACACCCAGCGCGAGCGAGGCCTCGCGCAGCTCGTCGGGCACCAGCTTGAGCATCTCCTCGGTGGCGCGCACCACGATCGGGACCATCAGCACCGACAGCGCGACGGCGCCGCCGATGCCCATCCGGACGCCCGGCCCGAAGATCAGCGCGAACAGCGCGTAGGCGAACAGTCCCGCCACGATCGAGGGGATCCCGGTCATCACGTCCACCAGGAACGTGACCAGGCGCGCCGGGCGGCTGCCCGCGCCGTACTCCACCAGGTAGACCGCGGCCAGCACCCCGACCGGCACCGAGATCAGCGCGGCCCACCCGGTGATGATCAGGGTGCCCATGATCGCGTGGTAGATGCCGCCGCCCTCACCGACCACGCTGCGCATCGAGGCGGTGAAGAACTCCGCGGACAGCGCGGGCACGCCGCGCGAGACGACCTGCCAGAGCAGCGTCACCAGCGGGAGCATCGCGAGCGCGAAGGCGGACCAGATCAGGCTGGTCGCCAACCGGTCGGCGGCCCGGCGGCGCCCCTCCACGGCGCGCGACCAGATCGGCAGCGCCGTGATCTGGAGGCCGGCCGCCAGGAACAGCGTCCCGACCAGACCCCAGCCGAGGAGGAGCGCGACCAGCCCGGCGGACGCCAGCGCCGGTACGGCGACCAGCAGCGGCGCGGAGCGGGGCAGCTGCGGTTGGACCAGGGAGACCGGGGCGCGCGGGACGGCGTCCGGCTCGGTGGCGACGACGCTCATCTCAGCGACCTCCTGTGAGCTGGCCGCGCGAGCCGATCCAGCGGCCGGTGAAGTTGACGACGAAGGTGACCAGGAACAGCACCAGCCCGCTGAAGATCAGCACGTTGACCTTCATCCCCGATGCCTCGGGGAACTGCAGCGCGATGTTGGCGGCGATGGTCGAGGGGTTGACCGAGGAGATCAGGTTGACCGTGACCACGCCCGTGGCCGAGAGCACCATGGCGACGGCCATCGTCTCGCCCAGCGCGCGTCCGAGCCCGAGCATGATCGCGGAGATCACCCCGGAGCGGGAGTAGGGGAAGACGGTCAGCCGGATCATCTCCCAGCGGGTGGCGCCCAGGGCCAGGGCGGCCTCCTGGTGCAGCCGCGGGGTCTGCGCGAACACCTCGCGGCAGATGGCGGTGATGATCGGCATCGCCATGATCGCCAGCACCATCGCGGCGGTGAGGATGGTCTTGCCGGTCGTCGAGGGCGGCCCCTCGAAGAACGGCAGGAAGCCCAGCCGCTCGTGGAGCCAGCCGTAGACCCCCACCAGGTGGGCCCCGAAGAACTCGATGCCCCACAGCCCGTAGACCACCGACGGCACCGCGGCGAGCAGGTCGACCAGGTAGCCGATCGGCCGGGCCAGCCGGCGCGGCGCGTAGTGCGAGATGACCAGCGCCAGCCCGATCGACAGCGGAGCCGCGATCAGCATCGCCAGCGCCGCCGCCAGCAGGGTGCCGTACAGCAGCGGCCAGACGTAGAGGAGCAGGTTGTCCGCGCCGAGCTGCGCGTCGGTGGCGGTCACCGCCGGCATCCCCTCGAGCAGCAGGAACAGCGCGACACCGGTCAGCGCGGCGAGGATCAGGAACGCCGCCGCGCTGGTCAGCCCGGCGAAGACGGTGTCACCGCGGCGCGAGGGCGCCGCGGCAGGAGGTGGCTCGGTGTCGATCACGTGACGCTGATCGCCTCGACGATGCCGCGGGCCTCCTCGGCCAGCGCCGCGGACAGCGGAGCGGAGCCGGCGCTCTCGGCTGCGGCCTGCTGGCCCTCGTCGCTGACGACGTAGCCGAGGTAGCCCTTGACCAGCTCGGCGGTGGCCGGGTCGGCGTAGGTCTGGCAGGCCAGCAGGTACGACGTCAGCACGATCGGGTAGGCGCCGGCCGCGTCGGTGTCGTAGTCGAGGTCGAAGGCCATGTCCACCTCCGCGCGGCCCTTCACCCGCGGCGAGACCTCGAGGATCTTGGCCGCAGCCTCGGCGGTCGGGCCGACGAACTCGTCACCGACCTGGACCTGGACGGTGCCCAGCTCGCCGGCCTGGCTGGCGTCGGCGTAGCCGATGCTGTTGGTGCCGCGCGACACCGCGGAGACCACCCCCGAGGTGCCGCTGGCGCCCTCGCCCTGCTCGATCGGCCAGTCGCCGACCTCGCCGTACGTCCAGACCTCGGGCGACACCGTCGCGAGGTAGTGGGTGAAGTTCTCCGTGGTGCCGGACTCGTCGGAGCGGTGCACCGCGGTGATCGCCTCGGCAGGGAGGTCGACGCCGGGGTTGGTCGCGGTGATCGCCGGGTCGTCCCAGCGGGTGATGGTGCCGGCGAAGATGCCGGCGATGGTCGCCGCGTCCAGGTTCAGCTCGTCGACGCCCTCGACGTTGTGGATGACGGCGATCGGGCTCACGTAGTTCGGGATCTCGATCGGGTCGCTGCCACACTGCTCCTTGGCTGCGGCGAGTTCGCCCTCGTCGTCGTCGAGGTAGGAGTCGGAGCCGGCGAACGGCAGGCCGCCGGAGACGAACTGCTCACGGCCGCCGCCGGAGCCGATCGGGTCGTAGTTGACGGTCGCGTCGGGGTTGGCCTCCTGGAACCCGGCGCGCCACACCCCCTGCGCCGCCTCCTGCGAGCTCGCGCCGCCGCCGCTGAGGGTGCCCGACAGGCTCGGCGCGTCGTCCGCCTCGGCGGAGCCGCCCTCGTTGGACGCGCTGCAGCCGGACACGGCCAGGGCCAGGGCGGCGAGTCCGGGCACCACGGCCCGGCGGAACGAAGTGATCGTCACTTACTACTCCTGAGAACGTCGAGACTGCTGACGCTCAGGACGGTAGACAGGCCAGGTGTCCGGACCCGGTGACGCGGGTGAACGAGGGGTGAACATGGCGGAGCATTCGGTTCACTCCACCTGGTGCACCTCGGTGGCGACCACCCGGTCGTGGCGGTGGTGGGCGACCAGCATGGCCCCGGGCTCGAGCTGCGCCGCGGGCAACCCGAGCGCCTCCCACACCGCCGGCAGGACCGGGCGATGGGTGCACAGCACGGACGCGTCGTCGGCCACCAGCAGCTCCGCGACCGCGCCGGCGACGCTCTGGGCGGTGGCGCCCTCCTCGCTGAGCCCGTCGTACGCCGCGGGCACCAGGCCGTGGGCGCGCAGGTAGGGCTCGACCGTCTGCACGCACCGGGTGCTGCTCGAGGTGACCACCCGCTCGACGCCGTAGGCCTCCAGGATGGGGACGACGGCACAGGCCTGGTGCGCGCCGGCCTCGGCGAGCGGGCGGCGCCGGTCGTCGCCGGTCCACTGCTTGCGGGGGAACGCCTTGCCGTGGCGCAGCACGACCAGCGGGTAGGAGCGCTTGCGCAGCGGCACCGACTCACGCAGCGTGTCGCGGTCGTAGCCGTAGGTCAGCCGCTGCAGCGCGGCGTCGTGGTCCAACCACGCGACCCGGTCGATCTCGTCGTTCGCGGTGTAGCCGCTCACGTCGTCGTCGCCCACCACCCGGCCGACCCAGTAGTGCACGGTCTTCGGCCGCCCGCCGACCGGGTAGTGCTGGTCGCTCAGCGGGGGCCCGAGCCGGACGCCCAGGCCGGTCTCCTCGAGCACCTCGCGCACCGCCGCGGTGGTGGCGTGCTCCCCCGGGTCGACGTGGCCCTTGGGGAAGGACCAGTCGTCGTAGCGCGGCCGATGCACGAGCAGCACCTCGCGGCCCCTGCGCGTGACCACCGCTCCGGCCGAGACGATCTCCAGGCTCATGGCGCTAGTCTCACACCACTCTCGCAACGACAGGAGCAACCCGTGCGCGCACTCCGTGCCGTCCGTTCCCGGATGACCCGGCGCACGACGCTGGCGGCCGTCGCCGTGGTGGCCGTCCTCGCCCTCGTCGGGGGCGCCCTGGTCGCCTGGGGGTGGTGGCGCGAGTCGCAGCGCACCGAGCTGGAGCGCGCGGTGGCGATGGCCCCGACGGGGACGCTGCGCCTGGCCTGGACCGACTGGCAGGCGGTGCGCGAGGAGCTGGGCGTGGACGCGCCGCCCCTCGACGCCGAGCAGACCCAGCGGTTCCTCGACCGTGGCTTCGAGCGCGACCTGACCTCCAGCACCGCGCTGGTGGCCTCGGCGGTGACCATGCAGGAGGAGTTCGGCTTCTCCCCCGCCACCGTGGAGTGGGAGGCGTTCAGCCAGTCCGCGGACGGCGCGCTGGTGACGATGCGGCTGCCCGAGGCGACCGACTTCGACGAGCTCGGCGAGAACCTGGAGTCGCTGGGCTACGCCGCCCCCAAGAACGACGACGGCGTGTGGGGCGGTGGCCCCGAGGTGGTCGCGCGGATCGGCGGGACGCTCACCCCCGAGCTGCAGCACGTCGCGCTGCTCGAGGACGAGCGGTTGGTGCTGACCTCCGACACCGCGACGTACCTCGAGCGGGCGCTGGACGCCGTGGGCGGCGACGGGGCCGGGATGAAGGACGTCGACGATGCCGTCGGCCCCTCGGGCGAGCCGCTCTCGGCCGTCGTCTACACCGGTGATCAGGCCTGCCGCTCGCTGGCGATGTCTCAGGCCGACGAGACCGACCAGGGCCAGGGCGCGGAGCTGGTCACGGCGGCCGGTGGCGTGCACCCGCTCACCGCCTTCGCGATGTCGGTGCAGCCCGACGACACCGTCCGCGCCGTACTCGCGCTGGAGGACGAGGGACGCGCCCGCTCCGACGCCGACAGCCGGGCCACCTTGGCCACCGGCCCCGCCCCGGGCCAGGGCGGCGACTTCAGCGACCGCTTCGAGCTCACCTCCGCCACCGCCGAGGGCCGCAGCGTGGTCCTCGACCTGGCCCCGGTCGAGGGCGAGTACGTGCTCTCCGACCTCAGCACCGGCCCCCTGCTCTTCGCCACCTGCTGACCCACCTCCAGCCCGGGCCCTCCAGCCCGGGTCCCCGCCCGCCCGGGTCGTGTGCCCCACGCCGCGCCCCAGCGCGTGCTCAGGCACACGACCCCGCAGCGCGCGCGATCAGCTGAAGCGGCGCAGGCGCAGGCTGTTGGTGACCACGAAGACCGAGGACAGCGCCATCGCGGCCCCGGCCAGCATCGGGTTGAGCAGGCCCGAGGCGGCCAGCGGGATCGCGGCCACGTTGTAGGCGAAGGCCCAGAACAGGTTGCCCTTGATCGTCGCGAGCGTACGACGCGCGAGGCGCACCGCGTCCGCGGCGACTCGCAGGTCGCCGCGCACCAGGGTCAGGTCGGATGCCTGGATCGCCACGTCGGCGCCGGTACCCATCGCCAGCCCCAGGTCGGCCTGGGCCAGCGCGGCGGCGTCGTTGACCCCGTCCCCGACCATCGCCACCACCCGCCCCTCGTTCTGCAG
This sequence comes from Nocardioides sp. Z21_20, assembly GCF_059766585.1. NCBI lineage: Bacteria > Bacillati > Actinomycetota > Actinomycetes > Propionibacteriales > Nocardioidaceae > Nocardioides > Nocardioides sp. Z21_20. Next base: position 24,583 of record NZ_JCBAJX010000018.1, on the reverse strand, counting down.
GCGCTTGACCTCGTCGACCTTCTCGGCCGGCAGCACCCCGGCGATGACGCGCTCGATGCCGACCTCGGCGGCGATCGCCTGGGCCGCGCGCTCGTTGTCACCGGTGAGCAGCACCGGCTCCAGACCCAGGCCGCGCAGGCGCTCGACCGCCTCGACGGAGGTCGGCTTGATCGTGTCGGCGACGACGAGCACGCCACGCGCCCGGCCGTCCCAGCCGACCGCGACCGCCGTCCGGCCCTGGCCCTCGGCACGCTCCAGGGCGGCGACGAGGTCCTCGGGCAGCGGCTGGGACCAGTCGGCGAGCAGCCGCGGGCGACCCACCAGCACGGCATGACCCTCGATCGTGCCGCGGACCCCGAGACCCTCCACGTTGGCGAACTCCTCGACGGGCGCGAGCGCGTCGCCCGCGTCCAGGGCGCCGGCGACCACGGCCCGCGCCACGGGGTGCTCGGAGCCCTGCTCCAGGGCGGCCGCGAGACGGCGTACCTGGGCGACGGACTCCCCCGCGGCGGCCACGGTGTCGACCAGCGCCATCCGGCCGGTCGTCACGGTGCCGGTCTTGTCGAGCACCACGGTGTCGATGCGCTGCGTCGACTCCAGCACCTCGGGACCCTTGATCAGGATGCCCAGCTGGGCGCCGCGGCCGGTACCGACCATCAGCGCGGTCGGTGTGGCGAGCCCGAGCGCGCAGGGGCAGGCGATGATCAGCACCGAGACGGCGGCGGTGAAAGCGGCCGTCGCGCCCTCGCCGAGGCCGAGCCAGAAGCCGAGGGTCACCACCGCCAGCGTGATCACCACCGGGACGAAGACGCCGGAGACCCGGTCGGCGAGGCGCTGCACCTGGGTCTTGCCGTTCTGCGCCTCCTCGACCAGGCGCGCCATCTGCGCGAGCTGGGTGTCGGAGCCGACGCGGGTGGCGCGCACCACCAGCCGTCCGCCGGCGTTGACCGTGGCCCCGACCACGGCGTCGCCCGGCCCCACCTCGACCGGGACGGGCTCGCCGGTGAGCAGCGAGGCGTCGACGGCGGAGGTCCCGGACTCGACGACGCCGTCGGTGGCGACCTTCTCGCCGGGGCGGACCACGAACCGGTCGCCGACGGCGAGCAGGTCGGCGGGGACCAGCTCCTCACGCTCCGCGCCGGGCGCTCCGCGCAGGACGGCGACCTCCTTCGCCCCCAGCTCGAGCAGGGCGCGCAGCGCGGCTCCCGCCTGACGCTTGGAGCGCTTCTCGAAGTAGCGCCCGGCCAGCAGGAACGTGGTGACCCCGGTGGCGACCTCGAGGTAGATGTTGGCGAGCCCGTCTCCGCGCTCGACGGTGAACCGGAACGGATGAGTCATCCCGGGCTGACCGGCGCTGCCCCACAGCAGCGCCACCAGCGACCAGACGAACGCCGCCAGGACGCCGATCGAGACCAGGGTGTCCATCGTCGAGCTGCCGTGGCGGGCGTTGGTCCAGGCGGCGCGGTGGAACGGCCAGGCGCCCCAGACGACGACCGGTGAGGCCAGGGTCAGCGAGATCCACTGCCAGTTGGTGAACTGCAGCGGCGGGGCCATCGCCATCGCGATCACCGGCACGCTCAGCAGCGCCGAGATGATCAGCCGCTGGCGCAGGGCGAGCACCTCGAGGTCACCGGCGTCGACGGTGTCTCCGGCCGGGGCGCCACCGGCGGCGGAGCGCTCCTCGCGCGGCGGCGGAGGCAACGTCGCCGAGTAGCCCGCCGCCTCGACGGTGGCCAGCAGCTGGTCGGTGGTGACCGTGGGCGGGAAGGAGACCTTCGCCTTCTCGGTCGCGTAGTTGACGCTGGCGGTGACGCCCTCGAGCTTGTTGAGCTTGCGTTCGATGCGGTTGGCGCAGGACGCGCAGGTCATCCCGCTGATGGCCAGCTCGAGGGCGGTGTCGGGCCCCGGGCCGGTGGTGGTCTCAGTCATCGCGACCGCTTCCTTGCTGGTGCTGCGGGTCCTGGTGCTGCGGGTCCTGCGGCTGGTGCTGCTGCGGCTGGTGCTGCTGGGGCGTGCGCTGCTGGCTGGGCTCCTCGAGCGGCCCGAGCGCCCGCCCGGCCCCGAAGGCGGCGGTGAAGGCGAGCAGCAGGCCGGCGACGAACGCCGCGACCCGCACCGGCGTACTCATCGATCGGGCCGGGGCGAGGCGCTCATGCGAGCGCGTAGCCGGCCTCTTCGACCGCAGTCGCCACGGCGCTGCGCTCGACCGGCTCCTGGCTGACGACCGTGAGCTGTCCGCTCTCCAGGACGACCTCGACCGACTCGACGCCGGGGATCTCCTGGACCTCCTCGGTGACGGAGGCGACGCAGTGGCCGCAGGTCATGCCGGTGACGGTGTAGGTGCTGGACTGGCTCATCGGGATCTCCTCGTGGTGGGTGGGGCGGGCGTCAGGACCGGACGAGCCGGGCGATGGCATCGACGGCCTCCTTGACCTTCTCCTGCGCCTCGCGGTCTCCGGCGCGGGCCGCGTCGACGACGCAGTGGTTCATGTGCTCCTCGAGCAGGCTGATCGAGACCGCGTGCAGGGCTCGGGTCATCGCGGAGATCTGGGTGAGGATGTCGATGCAGTACTTCTCCTCCTCGACCATCCGCTGGATGCCGCGGGCCTGGCCCTCGATCCGGCGCAGTCGCTTGAGGTGGTCGTCCTTGTTGGGGACGTACCCGTGCTGGTGATCGGCCATGTGAATACCATACCCCCCTAGGGTAAATATCGACGTGGAGGGCAGCCCGGAGAGGCCCGAAATGCAGGCGACCCGACAGGGTGCCTGAGCACTGCTGCCGGGTCGGTCGGGTACGTCGGAGGGTCAGCTGGGCGGGTCGGGCTCGGGGGCGACACCCAGGATGTCGTCGATCGCCTCGGGCGTGAGAGGGCCGTCGGCCTCACTCGCCGCGATGATCAGGTTGGTGGTCAACTCCACCTCACCGAGCAGGACGCCGTCTTCGAGCGTGACGTCGAACTGGTCGTGCACGCGAGGCTCCTTGGGGGCAGGGTCAAAAAGGGAGGACGCCCCCCGTCGGAACAACGATGCCCCCGCCGCGCGCGCACGAAACCAGACACCCGCGATTTTGCCCCGAACAGGGGACGCGGGCGCCCGGAACGGCAACGAGGCCCCACCCGAAGGTGAGGCCTCGTCGTCAGTCGTCGGACAGGTGCTGTCCGGCGCGATCCGCAATCAGATGGCGCGAACGTTCTCCGCCTGGGGACCCTTGGGGCCCTGGGTGACGTCGAACTCGACCTTCTGGTTCTCGTCGAGGGACTTGTAGCCCTGCGACTGAATCGCCGAGTAGTGCACGAAGACGTCGTCGCCGCCGTCCTCCTGCGCGATGAAGCCGAAACCCTTTTCGGCGTTGAACCACTTCACGGTGCCCTGAGCCATTGCTCAATACTCCTTAGTCGGGGCGAGAGCCTTCACTTCGAAGACCCACAAAAGATGCGGTGACACGTCGCTCCGACTACGTGAGTTGTTGAGGCCCACGAAGCAGAAACGCCGTTGGATCACAAACTCCGCGGGCGTCAGCCGTTCTGGAACTTGCACCTGTTGCAGGACTGACAGTACCAAGGACCGGCCCTCCACAAACCATCCAGGTCAAGGATTTTTGGCCAAATATGATGAGCGTTCTGCGACAGCCGCGTGCCGCGACGCGCCCGAAGGTGACCGCAAGCGTGACCAGGGTCTCGGATCTCCCCACCGCGCGCGGCATGGCTGCGCCGAACCTGGGCACCGGGACGCTGCGACACGCGCGAACGGCAGAGGAAGGGACCCGATGGAACCCATTCCCGAGACGAGCGCGGTGGTCCGCGACCTGGAGCAGGCGGGAGCCGAGGACCTGCTGTCCCGGCTGCGGGCGACGGCGGCGCAGGTGCGCCGGCTCGCTCCGTTCTGCATCGGGCTCAGCCTGAGCTACCTCCAGCACGGCCTGACCTTCACCCTCGTCGCCACCGACCAGGAGCTCGCTGCCCTCGCCGGCGACCAGGACGTCACCGACGGGCCCGGCCTCCGCGCGATCGAGCACGGCGAGACCGCGCAGAGCGACAGCTCGAGCCTGATGGACGAGGGGAGCTGGCGCCTCTTCGCCCAGGCGAGCGCCGCCGTCGGGGTGGCGAGCACCCTGTCCATGCCGCTGCGCAGGAACGGCGTGGTGACCGGCGGCGTCAGCCTGTACGGCGCCTCCGACGACGCCTTCCTCGACCGCACCCAGGCGCTGGCCGACGCCCTGGGCGCCTGGGCCCCCGGGGCGGTCACCAACGCGGATCTGCCGTTCGGGACCCGCCTGGAGGCAGCTCGGGCTCCCGGCCGGTTGCGTGAGCAGGGGTTGATCGATCGGGCCACCGGCATCATCTCGGCCGCCCAGGGCGTCGACCTCAAGACGGCCCGCGACCGGTTGCTGCAGGCCGCGGCGCTGGCTGGGATCGACGAGGTCGCCCTGGCCCGGACCTTGGTGGAGGAGCGTCGGGCCTAGGCCCGAGGCGTCGGTGGCGGGGGGACCGAGCGCGCATGTCAGGCTGAGCGCCGTGGAAGCACTGACCGCCGACCAGCTACGCCACTCGTTCGTGAACTGCTCCAAGGGCGAGGCCTCGCGCCTGGCCCTGCCCCGGGATCTGGAGACGACCCGCTGGGACGACCTCGACTTCCTCGGCTGGCGGGACCCCCGCGCACCCGGCTCGGCGTACCTGGTCGCCCCGTACCTCGAGGACACCGTGGGGCTCGTGCTGCGGGTGGGCAGCGGCGGCGGTCGGGCGGGGCGCAAGAACATGTGCGCCTTCTGCCTGACCACCCACTCGACCACCGACATGGCCCTGATGGTCGCGCCGCTGCCGGGTGCGGCCGGGCGTAAGGGCAACACGGTGGGCACCTACCTGTGCGCGGACCTGGCCTGCTCGCTCTACGCCCGCGGCCTCAAGCGTCCCGATCGGGCGCAGCCGGTCGAGACGATCAGCCCCGACCAGAAGGTGGAGCGGCTGCGCGGGAACCTCGCCGACTTCCTGCGTCGAGTGGTCGCGCCCCGCGGGTAGCCGGCCCGGCCACCGAGGCAGCCGCGCTCAGCCGGTCGGCGTGGCTGCCGGCGCGAGCGAGCCGATCGCGAGGAGCGCCTCCTCGAGCCTGGGCTGCAGGGTGCGGACGTAGGTCCCGCTGAGGTGGTTGGTGTCGCGATAGACCAGCACCCCGCCGATGGCTGCGGCACACCACGGGGTGGGGCAGATCGCGTCGTTGAGGTCGATGGCGGTGACGCCCTCCGCGTCCCGGGCAGCGAGCATCTGCGCCACGCCCTGCTTCTCCGCGCCCCGCTGCCGGGGGAACGCGCACTGCCTCAGTGAGTCCTCGTGCATCGCGGCGCACTCCGCCACGTGGATGGGCCGGGGACGGGGGCTGTCCCGGATCACGGCCACAGGGATGTTGCGCTCGGTGAACGGCGCCCAGGCGGCGGCGTGGGCGGCGGCCATCTCCTCCACACCCCCGGCCACCGCGGCGCTGTTGGTGAAGTTGGAGGTGATCACCGCGGCCAGGTCCTGCTCGAGCAGCTTCGCGGTCACGGCCTCGTTCCACTCGATGCAGTCCGCATACCGCTTCCCACCGCGGAGGAGCTCCCCGGCAGCGAACGGGCACATGTTGTGGATGTACGCCGTCACGTTCCAGCCGTGCTTCTCGGCGAGCGGACGCAGGGCGTCCAGCCATTGAGCCGCGTGCGAGTCGCCGACCAGGGCGATGTCGACCGTCGCGCCGGGGGTCGGGAACGGACACGAGGTGACACTGGGGTCGCCCATCCGGGTGGAGACGCACTTCACGAAGTCGCGCTTGGCGTAGTCGGGGTCCGGGACGAGCACCGGGAACGAGTCCCGCGGCGCTCCCTCCTGGGCGCCCTCGGGCTCGTCGGGCAGAGCGGTGGCGCCCAGCCGCTCGGCGTCGGGGTCCCCCGACACCGCGGCCTCGATCTGCTCCATGGCCCGGCGCTGCGCCTCGACCGCGTCTCCCTCGGCCATCCGGGCGGGCAGCCCCACGACGAGCAGGCCGGCGAGCGCGGAGACCGCGATCATCGCGGCACCCATCTTCATCGCGGTCGCGCTGGCCATCCAGCTCCGATGACTCCTGGTGGGGGTCTCGACCCACCGGAAGGAGGCGTAGCCGACCAGCAGCGAGAGGCCGATCAGCGCCAGCGCGACCGGCACCGTGATCTCGCTGAGCTGCGCCGTCGCGATGATGATCAGCGGCCAGTGCCACAGATAGATCGAGTAGGACCAGTCCCCGACGCGCTGGACCGGGGACAGGCTCAGCAGCGCGCCCGGACCCGCCCGGCCGGCCCGGAACCCGCCGATGATCACGGCGGCCGTCGACAGCGTGGGCAGCAGCGCGGCGGTGCCGGGGAACGGCGTCTGGGGCCCGATGACGACCAGCGAGGCGAGGATCCCCGCCAGCCCGGCCCACATCACGGCGCCGGCCACGGCCTCGGGGATGCGGCGGAAGTGGACCGCGAGGATCGCCACGAACCCGCCGACGGCCAGCTCCCACAACCGGGTGGAGGTCACGAAGTAGGCCCGCGCAGGCTCGGTGCCGGTGGCGTGCACCGACCAGGCCAGGGAGGGGATGGCGATGACGGCCAGCCCGACCAGGAGCGCGAGCTGGACCCGGCGCGGGTGCTCGTCGTACACGCGGCGACCGTGGCCCGCCCGGCCGCCGAGCGTGAGCGCCGCCCCCACGAGCGCGATCACCAGCGGCCAGAGGATGTAGAACTGCTCCTCCACGGCCAGCGACCAGAAGTGCTGCAGCGGGCTCGGCAGCACGTCCTGGGTCATGTAGTCGACCGACCTGCCGGCCAGGACCCAGTTCTCGACGTAGAACGCCGAGCCGACGATGTCCCAGGAGATGTCACGCCACCGGGTCGAGGGCAGGAACAGCACTGTGGCGACGGCGGAGAAGAGCAGCACGACCGTGGCGGCGGGCATCAGGCGCCTGATCCGGTTGGCGTAGAACTCCGCGAACCCGACGCGCCCGTCGCGGGCCAGTCCGCGGACCAGGTGGCCGGTGATCAGGAAGCCCGAGATCACGAAGAAGACGTCGACCCCGACGAACCCGCCCGGCAGCGGGAAGACGCCCACGTGGTCGATCACCACCGCCATCACCGCGATGGCGCGCAGGCCCTGGATGTCGAGGCGCTTGTGCCCGACCGGCTCGGTGCGCTGCGCGGGTACGCCGGGAACCGGAGCAGTCAGTGACGTCCTCATATATCCAGTCCCCCGTGATACCCGCACGCAGCGCCGCTGACCTTACGCCGTACGCGGTGCCGTCGGACCGCGATCCACTCCTCGGCGCGTCCGCGCATCGCCCATGGGCTTCGACGGCGGGTTCTATGATCGCGGTCTCGCCTCGTCCCTGGGGCGGACGGGCTACGGCAGGTTCCGATCCTGTGTGGCGACCGTGATCCGTAAACAGTGGCACGACCACATCGGCAGGGACTACCCGGTTGGGCGGTCGAGGGACCGCCCAATCGGCTCCTTCTCGCGCCGTGATCCGAGTCCGGCGTCGCGCACCGCCCCGCCTACCCGCAGGTAACTGGAGGATCGCACGCACCAGGTGAAGGGGAATCTCCAGTTACCCGTGGGTTGCGATCCCCACCGCCTCAGGCGCGCGCCAGTCCCTGACCCTCGAGGCGGTGGAGGTCCGGCAGCCGGCGGCGCAGCACCATGTGCACGGTGACCAGTACGGAGGTCAGTGCCGCGTAGACGCACCACAGCGACGCGAAGGCCTGGACGTAGACGATGGCGACGACCGTGAGCCCGACCAGGTTGAGCAGTCCGAAGACGACGATCGAGGGGTAGCCCGACAGCACCGACGGGCCGATCACCGCCACGATGTAGAGCACGGCCCACATCACCCCGTACGTCAGGTTGACGTCGTAGATCAGTGCGTGCGGCTCCTCCCTGACGAGGACCGGGCCGTTGAGGACCGCCCAGAGCAGGTACGCCGCGACCACCGCGCCGAGGCCCACGAACGGCGCCACCCGCCGGCGCCGTCCCTGAGGCTCGAGCAGCAGCACCGCGAGCGGCACCAGGATCGGGAGGACCGGGAAGGCGAAGAGGACGTAGATCATCGCGGCGGCGTGCTGGACACCTTCCGAGACGTAGTCGGACGCGCCGTGCCAGACGAGGGCCTCGGTCAGCTGGTGGAGCGCGAAGAGCAGGGGCAGCGACGCGAACGGCAGCTCCCGGGGCGTGCGCACCTCGCGCAGACAGATCGCCGCGACGGGGAGCAGGGCCACCCCGGCGGTCAGATCGGCACTCATCGAGAAGCACACGCTCGAGCGGTACCCCTTCCGACGGAGAAAACCTCTGGGCAGGCCGGAAACGCGCGCCTGGATCGCCCTGCTCGTCTGTCCGGCTCGGCGCGTCAGGCCGGTTCGACGCGCCGTGCACGTCGGGACACGCGTCTGGGGCCTCGGTCAGGAGCGCTCCTGAGTGGCGCAGCAGTCCCAGGTCCTGTTCGGGGCATGTTCGACCGTGCCGATACTCTGTGGCGGCGGGTGCGCGGGCGACGCTGGAAACTACATCGTGATTGTCCAGATGTTTCTCCGGACTGAACCCCAGACCCCCCGGGCCTCTAGCTCAATGGTTAGAGCAGCGGACTTTTAATCCGTTGGTTGTGGGTTCGAGTCCCACGGGGCCTACCAGCACCCACCGCGGCGCTGCGCGCCGCGGCAGTCAGGTCACTGCACCTCGCAGCTGTCCCCAGGCGGGCAGGGCCGGATCGCGTGGTCCTCGAGCACCCGCCCGTTCGCGCCGAGGGCGACCACGCGCACCGGTGTCCCGGCGGTGCGCGCGAAGTAGATCGCCCCGGTCGGCCTGCCCACCGCCCGGGTCACCGTGGCCGGCACCTTTGTTCCGTCGCTCAGGACCACGACGGCAGACGTGGCGGGGGTCGCGCCGCCGGCCAGGACCAGGGTCTCCGGTCCGGTGGGGGTGTGGCTCGGGATCAGGAACACCTCCATCTCGGCGCCGGGCGCCTGGAAGCGGTCCGTGCCGACACCGAAGTCGTAGACGAAGCCGCCGTCCTCGAGGTGTCCGACCGAGACGGTGCAGCCCCGGGTCCGGGGCCACTGGGTGCAGGCCAGCAGCGCTTGTCCCCGGTCCGCGACCAGCGATCCGGCCTGGTCGGGCCCGGGCTGCTCGCCCGCGCCGGGGACGACGACCACCTGGCCGGACGTGAAGGCCCCGGGGGTCGAATCGATGACCTGCGCCGCGTACGCCGAGAAGGTGGTGGGCACGGCCGGATCCCCGGCGGCCTCATCCTCGGTGAGCTGGCCAGCCACGACAGCACCCGCGGCCAGTACCAGTGCCGCGAGGATCACCGTCAGAACAGCGGTACGCAGGGGGCGTCGACGCCGTGCACGGGTCCTCACCGGTGAAGTATGCGGCTTCACCGCGCCACGGAGGGAGAAGTTGCGGCGCTCAGACCCGGCTCAGTCGCGCCGAGTCGTCCTCGAACCGCTGGGCGTACATCAGCGAGGCGGTGTCCTCGCCGGCGGCCAGCCAGACGACGAAGCGGATCACCAGAGGGACGACGAGGACGGCGAGCGCCACGACGATCAGGGCGAGGAGAGGCATGACGGGCAGGGCCACCGAGGCGTACACAGGCTGTTCTCTTTGCGGTCAAAAGGGTCGGGAGGGGAATGCCGGGTGGGCCATGACGACTGCGGCGGCATGAAGAATCCTACGGCTCTCGCAACACCCAACTTGACCCTCAAACCCCTCCGGGACACCCAATCCAGTGAGGCGTCGGACACACTGCCCACGGACCCGCCCGAACGGCTGAGACCAGCCCCGGCCGGCGCGGTAGATTCGCTACTACCTACGCTTCCGTAGGTACGTCCCGAGGAGATTCATGACGCTCGCAGAACCCACCTGGATCAGCGCCTACGGCCCGGGGGTCCCTGCTCACCTGCACTACGGCGACACGACCGTGCTCGACCAGTTCGAGCGCTCCGTGGCCGCGCACGGTGACCGCCCCGCCTTCGATTTCCTCGGCCGCACCACGACGTACGCCCGTGCCGGCGAGCGGGTACGGCGCGTGGCCGAGGGGCTGCGGCGCCTCGGCGTGCAGGCCGGCGACAGCGTGGCCCTGGTGATGCCCAACTGCCCCCAGAACGTCATCGCGTTCCACGCCGTCCTGCGCCTCGGCGCGGTCGTCGTCGAGCACAACCCGCTCTACACCGCGGCCGAGCTGCGCCCCGCCTTCGCCGACCACGGCGCCAAGGTCGCGATCGTGTGGGACAAGGTCGTCCCGGTGATCGAGGAGCTGCGCGACACCGACGCGGTGGAGCACATCGTCGCGGTCGACCTCACCGCCGAGCTCCCGCTGGCCAAGCGGCTGGCGCTGCGCCTGCCCATCGCCAAGGCCCGCGCCTCCCGCGACCAGCTCACCTCCCCGGCCCCCGAGGCGATGTCGTTCGCCGCGCTGGAGTCGGCGCCGGCGCTGGATGACGCCCACCCCCGCCCCGTCGCGGACGACGTCGCCCTGCTGCTCTACACCTCCGGCACCACCGGCCAGCCCAAGGGCGTCCCGCTGCGCCACCGCAACCTCGTCGCGAACTGCACCCAGGGTCGCGCCTGGGTGCCCGGCCTGGAGCCCGGGCGCGAGTCGTTCCTGGTGGCGCTGCCGATGTTCCACGCCTACGGCATCACGATCAGCGTGCTGTTCGGGATCAGCCTGGGCGCCAAGCTGGTGCTGCTGCCCAAGCCCGAGCTCGGCCTGATGATGGACGCCATCAAGCGCGAGGTCCCGACGTTCATCCCCGCGGTCCCGCCGCTGTACCACCGCATCGTCGACGCGGCCGAGGAGCGCGGCATCTCCATCCGCGGCGTGCGCTACTCGCTGTCCGGGGCGATGCCGCTGCCGGCTGCGCTGGTGGAGCGCTGGGAGGCCGCCACCGGCGGACTGCTGGTGGAGGGCTACGGGCTGACCGAGACCTCGCCGGTGGTGGTCGGCAACCCGATGACCACCGACCGCCGTCCGGGCTCGATCGGCGTGCCGTTCCCCGACGTACGCATCCGGCTCGCCGACCCCGAGGACCCGACCCGGGAGGCGGCACCCGGCGAGCGGGGCGAGCTGCAGGTCAAGGGGCCGCAGGTCTTCGACGGCTACCGCGGCCTGCCCGAGGAGACGGCGCTGGCCTTCCACGACGGCTGGTTCCGCACCGGCGACGTGGTCACGGTCGCCCCCGACGGCTTCATCACCGTGGTCGACCGGATCAAGGAGGTGATCATCACCGGCGGCTTCAACGTCTACCCCAGCGAGGTCGAGGCGGTGCTGCGCCACCACGACTCGGTCGCCGACGTCGCGGTCGTGGGGCTGCCCCACGAGGACGGCAGCGAGCAGGTCGTGGCCGCGATCGTCGCCGCCGAGGGCCGCGAGATCGACGCCGAGGAGCTGCGCGCCTACGCCCACCGCGAGCTCACCGGCTACAAGGTGCCGCGGCGGTTCGTGACGGTCGAGGAGCTGCCGACCAACCAGATGGGCAAGGTCCTGCGACGCGAGGTGGCCGCCCAGGTCGGCGCAATGGTCGCCACCGGCTGAGCGCCTCGGCGTGCGCGCCGGCCCTCAGGCTGCGGAGCGAGGGCCGGGCGAGACACCGAGCCGCTCGAGCCCCGTCAGCGCGAGCAGACGCTCGCCGCGGGGACCGAGCGCGCCGAAGTGCGCCGACCCGCCGACCGCGCGCCAGCGCCGATCGGCGCCGTCCACGACGTGCAGGACCGAGCAGTCCATGAACGCGTCCGGATCGACCTCGAAGACGATCTCGCGGACCGTCTCGCGGGACAGGCGCAGCACCGCGCAGTGCAGGTCGACCGCGGCGGCGAGGTCCAGGTCACCGGGGCCGTCCACCGAGAGGGTGACCCGAGGGGTCGTGGCCTCGTGACAGATGATGACGCTCATACGGATCCCTAGGTCGGAGCACCGGACCGCTGCATGATCCGAGCGCTCACCGTACGCCACGGTCGCAGCCGGTGCGATGGCCCGTTCGGGTCATCGCACCGGCACCATCGGGTCAGCCCGTCAGGGTGTCCAGGAACTCGGGGTTCTCCTTGAGCCAGGCCTCGATCGCCTCGTCCTCCTTGCCCTCGCCGTACTCGTTGACGACGAGGTTCTCCAGGGAGCCGTACTGCTCGTCGTCCAGGCTCAGCTTGCCCATCATCTCCGCGACCTCGGGGAACTCCTCGCCGAAACCGGCGGTCGCGATCGCGTTCAGCGTCTCGGCGTCACCCAGCGCGCCCTCGGGGTCCTCGAGGTCCTTGACCGGGAACTCGGAGTTCGCCCAGAACGGCTTCCAGAGCGTGACGACGATGTCCTCGTCGTTCTCCGTCGCCTTCTTCAGCTGGGTCAGCATGGCGGTCGTGGAGGACTCGACGAGCTCGTACTCCTCGTCGAGGCCGTAGGTCGGCATGACCTCCTCCTTGGTGACCTTGGTGAGGCCGGCGCCCGGCTCGATGCCGATGATCTTGCCGTCGTAGTCGCCGGCCTTGCCCTTGAGGTCGGCGATCGAGGTGAGGTCACTCGACTCCGGTACGGCGAAGGTGAGCTTGGCGCCCTCGTACCAGGCGCCCAGGTCCTCCAGGTCGTCGCCGTACTCCTTCATGTACTCCGCGTGCGTGACCTGGGGCCAGGCGGAGGGGTAGACGTCGATGTCACCGCGGGCCACCCCGGTGTAGAGCAGCGCGGCCTCGGAGATCTCCTCGATCTCGACCTCGTAGCCCTCCTCCTCCAGGACGTGCTTCCACAGGTGCGCGGTGCTGAGCCCGTCGGTCCACGAGGGAATGATGCCCAGCGTCACGGTCTCGCCGCCGGAGCCGCCGGAGCCGCCGCTCTCCTTCTCGTCCGAGCCGCACGCCACCGTGGTGGTGGCGAGGGCCAGCAGTCCCGCTGCCATGCCGACTGCTCTGGATGCCTTCATACGCGTCATTCGTCGTGTCCTCTCGTCATTCCTGACAACGACCCGTCACCGGGTCGCCGCGGCGGCGTCGTCCCCCGACGCCGCAGTCTGGGGGGTGGTGACCGCCTCGGGGGCGGGCGCAGCGGCGGCGGGCACGTCGGCGCCCGTCTCGCGGCCGGGCCGGCGCACCCGGCGCACCGACAGCAGTCGGCGCCAGGGGCCGGGTCCACCGGCGCCCACCGAGGCGGTGAGCCGGTCGAGGTAGATCGCCAGCGCCACCACGGACAGCCCCGCCTCGAAGCCGAGACCGATCTGGAGGCTGGCGATCGAGCTGACCACGACGCCGCCGAGCCCGCCGGCCCCGACCAGGCCGGCGATCACGGCCATCGACAGCGCGAGCATGATCACCTGGTTGACCCCGGCCATCACCGTCGGCAGCGCCAGCGGCAGCTGGATCCCGCGCATGATCTCGCGCGGCGTGGCCCCGAAGGCATGCCCGGCCTCGACCACCTCGGCGTCCACCTGCCGGATGCCGAGCTCGGTGAGACGTACGGCGGGCGGGAGCGCGAAGATCAGCGTCGTCACCAGGCCGGGCGCGGTCCCGATGCTGAACAGCGAGACCGCCGGCACCAGCCACACCATGCCCGGCATCGTCTGCATCAGGTCCATCACCGGCCGCACCACGCGGCTGACCCGGTCCCACCGCGCCGCGGCCACCCCGGTCGGGATGCCGATCAGCAGGGCGGCGGCGGTGGCCAGCAGCACCAGCGCCAGCGTCTCCATCGCGTTGTCCCACTGGTCCATCGCGATGATCAGGGTGAGCCCGATCAGCGAGGTGAGCCCCAGCTTCCAGTCGCGCACCAGCCAGGCCAGCGCCGCCAGCAGCACCGCGAGCAGCAGCGCCGAGGGCGACTGGAGCAGCGCGCCCAGCCCGTCCACGCTGTCCTCGATCAGGGTGGCGACGGAGTCGAAGAAGTCACCGAGGTGCTCGCGGACCCAGTCGAAGCCGCTCTCGATCCAGTCCCCCACGTTGATCCGCGGGATCCCGGCCTCGACGGTCTCGGCCCGCAGGTTGCTCGTCTGCTCCGCGGGAAGGAACGGTGCCGCGCCCATCACTTGCTCTCCTCGATCGTCGGCGTCGCAGCCGTCCCGGCGAGCGCGACCTGCGCCCCGCCCGTCGTACCGGCACTGTCGGCGCCGCCGATGGCGCCCAGCGCGCTCAGCAGCGTGACCCGGGGGATCACGCCCAAGAGCCGGCCCGTCTCGTCGACCACGGCGAGTGCCACGGGGCTGTCGGCCGACGCCGCGAACAGGTCGGCGACGGCGACGTCGGGCCCGACGGTGACCGCCGGGCGCAGCACGGACGCGAGGTCTCGGTTCGCCTCCACGGCGCGGGCGGCGTCCTCCTCCACCACCACGCCGCGCAGGTGGTGCTCCCGGTCGACGACCATCAGCGAGGGGGTCTGGTGCTCGCGCATCAGCTTGTGCGCGGCACGCGGGCCCTGGTCGGCGCCGAGGACGGCCACCGGGGGCTCCATCACCGAGGAGGCGGTGAGCACCCGGGTCCGGTCGACGTCCTGGACGAACTGGGCGACGTAGTCGTTGGCGGGATCGTTGAGGATCTCCTCGGCGGTGCCGATCTGCACGATCCGGCCGTCGCGCATCATCGCGATCCGGTCGCCCAGCCGCATCGCCTCGTTGAGGTCGTGGGTGATGAACAGGATCGTCTTGTCCAGGCGGTGCTGCAGCTCCACCAGCTGGTCCTGCATCTCCCGGCGGATCAGCGGGTCGAGCGCGCTGAAGGCCTCGTCCATCAGCATGATGTCGGTGCCGGCGGCCAGCGCCCGCGCCAGGCCGACGCGCTGACGCATCCCGCCGGAGAGCTCGCCGGGCATCGAGGCGCCCCACCCGCCGAGGCCGACCAGGGCCAGTGCCTCCTCGGCGCGCCGCTCCCGCTCGGCCCGGTTCACGCCTTGCACCTTGAGCCCGTACGCCGCGTTCTCCCCCACCGTGCGGTGCGGCAGCAGCGCGAAGTGCTGGAAGACCATGCTGACCTTCTCGCGCCGAACCCGGCGCAGGTGCCGGGCGTCCATCGTGGACAGCTCCTGGCCGCCCACCCGGAAGCTGCCGGCCGTGGGCAGCAGCAGCCCGTTGGCCATCCGGATCAGCGTGGACTTCCCGGACCCGGAGAGCCCCATCACCACGAAGATCTCACCGGGAGCCACGTCGAACGTGGCGTCGATGACGGCGGCGGTCAGCCCCTGCTCGCGCAGCTCCTCGCGGGTGGTGCCGGAGCGCAGGCGCTCGACGGCTCGCTCGGGCCGACGCCCGAAGACCTTGTAGACGTCATGGGCTTCGATCATCGGCACGTGGTCACAGGCTCCAGGAGCGGGGATGCCGACCCGTCTGTCGGCACCGCTGGGGCGACTGGTTCGACCTCCGTGGTCCCCGCGGCGAGGCGCGGAGAGGCCCCGATCGTGCATGGCACCACACGGACTGGTCGCTCCCGGAGCCGAGTCTTCGGGATCAGCCGCGGAGCCAACCTAACGAATTCGTATGCGAACGGCACACACCGGGGGTTTCGTGTCGATTCATCCGCCTAACCGAATCCCCGCCAGAACGGGGGCCACAAACCGGCTGATCTCGGCCGGTCGGACGTCGCGTGCCGCGAAGACGGTCACTGCCCACGCCCGCTTGCCGGAGCCGGCCGTGGTGACGGTGAGCACCAGCGTGGTGCCGTCCTCGCGCGTGGCCGTGCCGATCGAGCGCAGGCCCGGCCGCTCGTCCAGCGCGCTGGGCACGCTGGCCTCCAGACGCACCTGGGGGTAGACCGCCCGGATCTGGGAGAGCACCTGATCGTGCACCTGTCGCGGCTTCCCGCCGGCAGCCGGTGCGACCGTGACCACCACGCGCCGCCCGGCCCCGACGAGGCGTACTGCCTCGCCGGGGCGGGTGGCCTTCATCCGGCGGGGAACCGGCACCTCGATCCCGCCGCCGCGCGCCGTCACGGTGCGCAGCGCGGCGGGCTCGCTGGTCCCGGCGACCGGCTCGGTGTCGTCGTGCGGTCCCCAGGTCAGCCACGCCAGGACGCCGGCGGCGACCAGCGCGAACGCACCCACGAGGGACGCGACCACGACACCGCGGGCGCCCGTGCCCGGAAGCCGGTCGAGGACTCCCATCAGCCGGCGTGCGCCAGGGAGCTGCGTCGGCTCCAGGCGACCAGGAATGACCCGAGCGCCAGGGCCAGCAGCCCCAGGCTCAGCATCCCGGACCAGACCCCGCCGGTGTTCGGCAGGACGCCGTCGTCGATGGAGCCGCCCGCCTGCGGGTCGCCGACGACGGGACCGCTGTCGTCGCCGCCACCGCCGCCGTTGTTGCCGCCGCCGCCGTTGTTGTTGCCACCACCGTTGTTGCCGCCGCCGTTGTCACCGCCGCCGTTGTTGCCGCCGTCGGTGTCGACCGGACCGCGGTGCACCTTCGTCTCGGCCTGTCCGACGACCGCGTCGACGGTGCCGCCGAGCAGCAGCACGTGCAGGGCCTCCTGGACCGCGGAGCGCGACGTGCCGGCCCCGGCGTGGGTCTCGCCCTGGTTGAGGAACGCGCACAGCAGCGCAGGGCTGGTGCAGCCGGGGGGCAGCGCGATGCCGATCGGGTCCTCGATCGTCAGCGCCTCGTTGCCGGCCACAGTGAGGCCGACCAGCTTCGAGAAGCGCGTGCTCTTACCGGTCCGCGAGTCGGAGGTGGTGGTGGTGCTCAGCGCCTCGAGGCCCAGGGCGCACCCCGCGCCGGCCGCACCGGGGAGCAGACAGATGTCGGCCAGCGACGTGGAGGCGGTGGCCTTCGTGTGACCGTCCTTGCTGCGGACGATGTCGCTGGTGCTGCCCGCGACCCCGGCCTGCACCGGACCGTCGCAGTCGGCGCCGGGCGTCACGTCGCCGCCGAGGCAGGCACGGGCGAGCCCGATGCTGCTCGAGGCGCGCGAGCCCGGACCGTCCTCGGAGGCGGAGGCCTCCGCGAAGAGAAGGGCCGCGCACAGGAGGCCGCCGCTGGCGTCGCAGATGGGGGCCAGCGGGTCGCCCGCCTGTGCCTGCTTGGCGCCGCGCGAGTCGGCCTCGGCGCCGATGATCGTCTGGCCGCCGAGCGCGAGCACCGTGGCCTCGGCCGCGGTGCTGTTGTCGTTGCCCACCGACGCGTCGGTGCCGCCGACCTGGGCGAGCTCGTTGTCGGCCAGCTCGGCGTCGACGCCCTGCGTGGAGGCGTGGTCGTCACCGCTCGGGTCCGGGCTCTCGTGGCCGGCCGAGTCGCCGTCGTCGGTGGTCCGGGACCCTGTGCCGCCGGAGGAGGGTGCGGTGGTTTGCGGTGCGGTGGCGCCAGGTCCTCGAACGGCGTCCGCGAGGCCGTCCAGGACCGGTGCGAGCGGTGCGGTCAGCGTCTCGAGGAGCTTCACCAGTCCGCTCGGGTCGCGCGGCGGCGCCGCGTCGTCTCCGGCCGCCATCGCTGAGGTGGGCCCCATCAGCACGAGCCCCAGTGCCGCCGTGGAAGCCACCGAGGCCACCGAGGCGCGCCTCCAACGTGACCTGCTCCGAGCTGCCTGACCCGAGTGGGGGTTCTTGATCGTTTCCATGCGTGGGGTCTCCTTCCCGTCCGCGCCCCCAACGAGCCACCCGTGCCCCAGGTCACGCACCTCGGCCCCTAGAGTTCGCGCATGTTCCACTACGTCGAGGAGAACCTCACCCCCGAGGAGCTCGCGCACGAGCGCGCGCTCTATCCCCCACTGACCGACAGCGTGCGCCAGCTCGTCGACGCGACCATCCGCACCGAGGTCGACGACGACGAGATCGACGCCGTACGCCGTGAGGTCGACGCGCTGGTGGCGCGCCTGCGGGCCAAGCAGATCCCCGGCTCGTTCGGGGCCCGCGTCGCCAAGGACGGCACGGTGCGCACCCACGGCAACGCGGTGATCGGGATGCGCAACGCGATCGCGATCCCGCTCGACCTGCACACCGACGACGACGGCCGGGTCTGGACGGACTTCCAGGCCGGTGCCGCCTACGAGGGGCCCCCCGGCCTGGTGCACGGCGGCGTCTCCGCGCTGCTCCTCGACCAGGTGCTGGGCGGGGCCGCGGCGGCCGGCGGGTCGCCGGGGATGACCGGCACCCTGTCCGTGCGCTACCGCCGCGGGACCCCGCTCGGCGACCTGCACATCGAGGCGAAGCTCGACCGCACCGAGGGCATCAAGACCTACGTCAAGGGCCACATCGCCGACGCCGAGGGCGTCACCGTCGAGGCCGAGGGCCTCTTCATCATGCCCCGGTGGGCCCGCGAGCTGGTGGCCCAGGAGAAGGCCAAGGCGCCCAGGCAGTACGAGTGAGCCGCCGGGTCAGCCCTGCTTGCTGTCCGCCATCCGGCTTTGGGCAGGGGTGCCCCGCTCACCGGTGTCGGTCAGGCGCGCCTGCTCGGCGGCCTGCGCCTCGAGCTCCTCGCGCCTGAGCCGCTCGGCCTCGTCGCGCGCCGCGTCGTACGCCCCGGGCTCGGAGACCAGCGACGTGGCGCCGCCCTGGAGCCGGGCCAGGGCGCTGCGCGCGAAGATCTGCTGCTCGGTGGTGGTGCGCTCCGAGCGGCCGCGGCCGATGAACGAGACCGCCCAGTCCATCAGCGCGGTGAAGCGGCTCTTGAAGCCGGTGATGTACACCAGGTGCACGGCCAGCCACATCAGCCAGGCCAGCACCCCGGTCAGGCGCAGCTTGCCCACCATCGCCACCGCCCGGAAGCGGCTGATGATCGCCATCGAGCCCTTGTCGGCGTAGCGGAACGGGCCCTGGGGAGCCTTGCCGGAGAGGCGGTTGTCGATCTCCTTGGCGGCGTACTTGCCGCCCTGGATGGCGACCTGGGCGACGCCGGGGAGGTTGTCGAGGGAGATCATGTCGCCGACCACGAAGACCTCGGGGTGCCCGGCGAGGGTGAGGTCGGGGTTCACGCCGATCCGGCCGGCCCGGTCGAGCGGGGCGCCGCTCTGCTCGGCGAGCTTGCGGCCCAGCGGGCTGGCCTGGACGCCGGCGGCCCAGATCTTGGTGACCGCGTCGATGCGCTCGACGCGGCCGTCCTTGAACTTCACCTCGAGCCCACGCTCGTCGACGTCGGTGACCATCGCGCCGAGCATCACCTCGACGCCGAGCTTCTCCAGCTCGTGCTTGGTCTTGGCGCCCAGCTTCGCCCCGAACGGCGGCAGTACCTGCGGCGCGGCGTCGATCAGGATCACCCGGGCGCTGCGGGTGTTGATGGAGCGGAAGTCGCGCTTGAGGGTGCGGTGGGCGAGCTCCGCGATCTGGCCGGCCATCTCCACGCCGGTGGGCCCCGCGCCGACCACGACGAAGGTCAGCAGGTGGTCGACGTTGTCGCCGCGGTTGGCGCCCAGCTCGGCCAGCTCGAAGGCCCCGAAGATGCGCCCGCGCAGCTCGAGGGCGTCGTCGATGCTCTTCATGCCGGGGGCGAACTCGGAGAAGTGGTCGTTGCCGAAGTAGGACTGCGTGGCACCGGCCGCGACGATCAGCGAGTCGTAGCTCAGCACGGTCTCGCGGCCCAGTACCTGCGAGGTGACCAGGCGCTGCTCGAGGTCGATGTCGGTGACCTCGCCGAGGAGCACCCGGGCGTTCTTCTGCCGGCTCACGATCTCGCGGGTCGGGGGTGCGATCTCGCCCTCGGAGAGGATGCCGGTCGCGACCTGGTAGAGCAGCGGCTGGAAGAGGTGGTGGGTGGTCTTCGCCACCATCGTCACATCGACGTCGGCTCGCTTGAGCGCCTTCGTCCCAAAGAGGCCACCGAATCCGGACCCGATCACCACCACTTGGTGCTTCGCGGCCGGAACTTGCTGGGTGGACATAGGAGAACCTCTCTGCGTCTAAAGTTGGGGTGTTGGTTGAACAGTGGACGTGTCCATCTTCTTCCCTCGGCGACCTCCCAGCACACTCGGGGCGGGGGTTTCGCGGACGAGGGAACCGGGTATGGACGCCTCGTTGAGGTTGACTTCGCCCTGGTCGAGGGTGGGTTCTGGACAGTGGCGGAGATTCGCGGATGCCGATGAACAGGGAGGCGCTCCCGCTCGGAGCGACCCCGCGTTCGGTGGCTGACGCGCGTCGCTGGGTGGTCGACGTCTGCCGGGAGCTGGGCCGCGACGACCTCGTCGAGTGCGCCGAGCTGGCCGTCTCCGAGCTCGTCACCAACGCCGTCCTGCACGGCGCCGGGCCGATCAGCGTGCGGGTCCGCGGCACCCGGGAGCATCCCCGCTTCGAGGTCAGCGACGGTTCGCCGCAGCCACCCGACTTCACCACCGGCGACCACGACGAGGACGAGCTGCTCACCGTGGGCCGGGGGCTCGGCATCGTCGCCATGTGCTCGACCGCCTGGGGCGCGGAGATCGACGCGATCGGCAAGACGGTGTGGTTCACCCCGGCGGGCGAGGTGCAGGCCGACGAGCCGCCGGCCGTCGTGTACGACGCGACGCGCCCGACGCCCTCCGCCGACGGCTCGCCGCGCGAGGACCTGATCCCCATCGTCTTCCAGGGGCTGCCGCTCCCGCTCTACCTCGGCTACCACCGCCACTACCGCGAGCTGCGCCGCGAGCTGCGCCTGCTCTCGCTGGCCCACCAGGACGACTACCCCCTGGCCAAGAGCCTCTCCGAGCTCTTCGACACCTACGAGCGTGAGTTCCGTGACTCCACCGGGCTCGACGCCATCGAGCGCGCGCTGCGCGCCGGCGCCGAGGCGCTCGACCTGATCGTGAACGTCCCCGCCACCACGCCGGCGGTGATCAACCAGATGCTCGACCTCCTGGAGCTCGCGGACGCGTTCTGCCGCGCCCAGCGACTGCTGCTGCTGGCCCGCTCGGAGCCCCAGCAGCGCTTCCAGCGCTGGTACCTCGGCGAGTTCGTGCGCCAGAGCCGGGGCGAGGCGCCCGTCCCGTGGACCGACGAGGGCGCCCAGATGGCCGGCAGCGGCTCGTGACGCAGCGCTCCGGCTGCCCTCAGGCGTAGCCCAGGGCGTGGAGGCGCGCGTCGTCGATGCCGAAGTGGTGGGCGATCTCGTGCACCACGGTGATCCGCACCTCCTCCACCAGCTCCTCCTCGGACTCGCACATCTCCAACAGCGGGCGGCGGAAGACGAAGATCCGGTCGGGCAGCGTCATCCCGTAGCTGTTGTCGCGCTCGGTGAGCGCCACACCGTCGTACAGCCCGAGGAGGTCCGGGTCGTCGGCGGGCGCGTCGTCCTCGACCAGGACGACCACGTTGCGGATCAGGACGGCGAGCTCGTCGGGGATGTCGTCCAGGGCGCCCTCGACCAGCGCGTCGAAGCGGGCGGCATCCATCTCGATCATCCGGCCATTGTGCCGGGCGGCTGGGGAGCTGTGCCGGGAGGTCGGAAGTGCCGGCGGCCAGAAAATGGCGGCGGGAGGAAATGGCGAGAGCGGCTCAGGCGAACCTGAGCCGCTCTCGGCTTCCCTGCGACCCCGACGGGACTCGAACCCGCGACCTCCGCCGTGACAGGGCGGCGCGCTAACCAACTGCGCTACGGGGCCATATGTGCTGCTTTGCTCCTCAGCGACTTGCACTGGCGAAGCGAGCGAAACTCTAACCCATCGCCGCGCCGGACTCCCAATCGAGGTCCGACTCCCTGTGCAAGCGCACCCCCAACGGGATTCGAACCCGTGCTACCGCCGTGAAAGGGCGACGTCCTAGGCCGCTAGACGATGGGGGCCTGCACCCTGTCCGGCAAGCCGTTCAGAGCGCGGCTTCAGCATAGGGCCACGCCGAGTGACGCCCCAAACCGCGGCGGTTTCCGCGCGGGCCGGGTGCTCATGTAAGGTTTCCCCCGCTTGGGCAGGTAGCTCAGTTGGTACGAGCGTCCGCCTGAAAAGTGGAAGGTCGGCGGTTCGACCCCGCCCCTGCCCACAAGCACACAGAACGCCCCCGCCGGGTCTCCGGTCGGGGGCGTTCTGTGCGTGGTCTCAGTGGTCCCGCGCGCCTCGGCTTTCCCGAGTTAACTTGGGAAACCCCCGCTTCCCACATGAAGGAACACGTGGGAAGCGGGGGTTTCGTGTGGTCAGTACGCCGGCCGGGCCAGCGTGCGCCCGGCCGTCGCGTCAGCCGTTGTACGACGGCTGCGACTGCGGGTTGAACACGTCCATCCGGACCCTGCGCGCGGACTTGACGCGCCGGTCCTTGAGCTCCAGGACGTCGAAGCCCTTCTGGATGTCGTTGGAGAAGATGTGGCCGTTGTACCAGTACGCCGACCACGAGCCGCCCAGCGTCAGCTTCTCGTCGGAGAGCGGTCCGCGGTCGAACCAGGCCAGCTCCCGCGGGCGCCGGGAGTTGGTGAAGTCGAAGACCGAGATGCCGCCCTGGTACCAGGCCTGCACCATGTAGTCCCGGCCCTTGACCGGGATCAGCGAGCCGTTGTGGGCCACGCAGTTCTCGGTGTTGGACTGGGTGCGCGGCATCTTGTAGTAGCTGCGGAAGGCGAGCTTGCCGCGGACGATGTCGTAGATCCCGTTCGCGCCGCGCTCACTGCCCACCGTCGGGTTGCAGGTCGCCGCGCCACCGCCGCCGAGCTCGTCGGTGAAGACGACCTTGTTGCCGCGGTTGTTGAAGGTCGCGGAGTGCCAGAACGCGAAGTTCTCGGTGTCCTGGACCCGCTCGGTGACCACCGGGTTGGCCCGGTCGGAGATGTCGAGCAGGATGCCGTCGCCCATGCAGGCGCCGGCGGCGATGTTCTTGCTGGGGTAGGCGGTGATGTCGTGGCAACCCGTGGTCTGGCTCGAGTAGCCGCCGCCCGGCTGGCCGCCGTCGGGGAAGAGCACCGGGGTGCCCACCAGCGAGGCCCGCTCCGGCGACTTCACCGGCACCTTCACCACACCGATCCGGTCGTGCGGCGGCTGGCAGTCGGGGAACGCCGCGTTGGGCGAGTAGGAGGAGACGTAGACGAAGAGGTCGCGTCCGCTCTTGCTCGGCGCCAGGGTGTGGGTGTGCGAGCCGCACGGGGTCTCCACGGCCGCGACGTACTCCGGCGCGGCCGGGTCGGAGATGTCGAAGACCCGCACGCCCTCCCACGACTCCTTCTGCGTCGCCGGCTGCGCCGTACTCGCGCAGGAGTCGTCGTTGCGGCTGGAGTCGACGCTGAGGACCAGCAGGTCCTTCCACACCGAGATGTCGTTCTGCGAGCCCGGGCAGTGCACCTGGACGACCTGGCGCGGCGAGTGCGGCTTGGAGATGTCGTAGACGGTGAAGCCCTCGTAGTTGCCGGCGAAGGCGTAGCGCCCCTTGAACGCCAGGTCGCTGTTGTACGCCGTCTCGCTGGCGAACGCTCCGGTCTTGGGCAGGTTGGCGATCAGCTTCAGGTTGCGGCTGCCGGCCGTCTCCCCGACGTCGAGCTGGGCGTCGCTGTCGTCGAGGCGCCCGAAGTCCTCGCCCGGCAGACAGCCGCGCGCGAAGTTGTCATCGGCGCGCTTGAGGCTGCGCTTCATGGCCGGTGGGCAGTTCTCGACCGCCCGGGAGGCGGTCTGGGCCGAGGGACCCGAGTGGGCGCCGTCCTCGTGGGCGCCGACCGGGCCCGCGACCGCGAGCCCGAGTGCGACGGCGCCGGCCAGCGCCGCCGCCGCCGTGGATGCTCGCCATCTGGATGATCGCCTGCGTAATTCCAACATGTCCCGAGACCTTTCGTAGGCACGGCGCGAGGGGTGGCCGTTGTCCGAATATGTCGTACCGTGGCCCACGATCGAAAGTAAAGAGCTGTCGGCGACTCGTCTCGGGTTGTCGCCCCGGCCCAGGAGGACGCCGTGCGCCCACTTCCCTCATTCCCCGGGCGCCAGCGCGCCTCCGCCGGTGCGCGGTCGCGGGGGCGAGCGGCCGGCACCGGCCTCGCTCTGCTCGCCGTACTCGTCGGGTCGGGGTGCAGCGCCTCCGACCCGGCCGACGCGCAGCCGAAGGCCACCCAGACCGAGAGCGCCACCGTGCTCCAGCCGGGCCGCCCCGGTGAGCCGGCCAGCACCGTCGACCCCGACGAGGTGCAGGCCACCGGCACCAGCGAGTGGAACCACGACGACGTCGCGTTCACCCAGATGATGATCCCGCACCACGCCCAGGCCCTGGTGATGTCGCGGCTGGCCAAGACCCGGGCGGCGAGCGAGGGGGTCCGGAAGATGGCGGCCCGGATCCGCGCGTCCCAGGCGCCCGAGATCCAGGTGATGGCGCAGTGGCTGACCGAGCGCAACCTCAACGTGCCCCGCGCCGCCGACGACTGGTCGGCCTACGACCACAGCGAGCACGGGCACCAGGGCATGCCCGGGATGCTCACCGAGGCCCAGCTGCGGGCGCTGCGCAACGCCGAGGGCGAGCGCTTCGACCGGCTGTTCCTCACCGGGATGATCGCCCACCACCGCGGGGCGGTGACGATGACCGACGACGTCGCGGTCGGCGGCACCGATCTGCGCATCAGCGAGATCGCCACCGACATCTCCGCCGGCCAGCTCGCCGAGATCAACCGGATGCAGGCGCTGCTGCGGGCGTTGTGAGGGGGCGGCTTCCGGGGCGTCACGGCGTGTGGCTTTCACGAGTTAACTCGGGCGGTCTCCAGGTCCTAGTGCAACACCGGGGTTTCGTACGGTCTGCCCAGTAT
>NZ_JCBAJX010000017.1:0-78578 GCF_059766585.1 Nocardioides sp. Z21_20 | reverse complement strand
CAACGAGATACTGGGCAGACCGTACGAAACCCCGGTGTTGCACTAGGACCTGGAGACCGCCCGAGTTAACTCGTGAATCCAGCAGGGGGGCCGCTCAGACCCCGACCGCAGCCTTCAACGCCTCAGCCCGGTCGGTGCGCTCCCAGGTGAAGTCCGGCAGCTCGCGGCCGAAGTGGCCGTAGGCGGCGGTCTGGGCGTAGATCGGGCGCTTGAGGTCGAGGTCGCGGATGATCGCGGCCGGGCGCAGGTCGAAGACCTCGAGCACGGCGTCCTGGATCTTCTCGTCGGGGACCACGCCGGTGCCGAAGGTCTCCACGAAGACGCCGACCGGGCTGGCCTTGCCGATCGCGTAGGCGACCTGGGCCTCGCAGCGGCGCGCCAGGCCGGCGGCGACGACGTTCTTGGCGACCCAGCGCATCGCGTACGCCGCGGAGCGGTCCACCTTCGACGGGTCCTTGCCGGAGAAGGCGCCGCCGCCGTGGCGGGCCATCCCGCCGTAGGTGTCGATGATGATCTTGCGCCCGGTCAGGCCGGCGTCGCCCATCGGGCCGCCGACCACGAAGCGCCCGGTCGGGTTGACCAGCAGCCGGTAGCCCTCGGAGGGGATGTCGAAGGTCGCCAGCACGGGGTCGATGACGTGCTTGCGGATGTCGGGCAGCAGCGTGGTCTCGAGGTCGATGTGACCGGCGTGCTGGGTGGAGAGCACGACGGTGTCGACGCGCACCGGACGGTTCTCGGCGTCGTACTCGATGGTGACCTGGGTCTTGCCGTCGGGGCGCAGGTAGTCGAGCGTGCCGTCCTTGCGGACCGCGGTGAGCTTCTGCGAGAGCCGCTGGGCGATCATGATCGGCAGCGGCATCAGCTCGGGGGTGTCGTCGCAGGCGTAGCCGAACATCAGGCCCTGGTCGCCGGCGCCCTGCTGGTCGAGCTCGTCGATCGAGGACTCCACCCGGTGCTCGTGGCCGGCGTCGACGCCCTGGGCGATGTCGAGCGACTGCCCGCCGATCGCGACCTGGACTCCGCAGCTGTGGCCGTCGAAGCCCTTCTCGGAGCTGTCGTAGCCGATCTCCAGGATCCGCTTGCGCACCAGCTCGGCCACCGGCGCGTACGCCTTGGTGGTGACCTCACCGGCGACGACGACGAGACCGGTCGTGAGCAGCGTCTCCACGGCGACCCGGCTGTCGGGGTCGTGCTCGAGGAGGAAGTCCAGAACCGTGTCGCTGATCTGGTCAGCGATCTTGTCGGGGTGACCCTCGGTCACTGACTCCGACGTGAAAAGGCGTCCAGCCACAGTCGTACTCACTCCCGTTCGATGGTGGTGTGCGACACCTTAGTCGTGCCGCGCCAGGATGGTTCTAAACGTCCAGGCGGGCCCGGACCTGGTCCCAGATCACCTGGGCCAGGGCGGACTTCGCGCCGTGCGCCACCTCCCGCGAGGTGCCGTCGGCGGAGAGGATGACGGCCTCGCTGTCGGGGCGGCCGAAGACGGCGCCGCCGCTGACGTCGTTGACCACGAGCAGGTCGCAGCCCTTGCGGGCGAGCTTGGCGTGGGCGTGCTCGAGCACCGTGCCACCGGCGTCCCCGGTCTCGGCGGCGAAGCCCACCACCACGCGGGCGCGGCGGGTCGGGTCCTCCTGGGCCAGCTCGCGCAGGATGTCGGGGTTCTGCGTCAGCGCGATCGGCTCGACGGTGCCGTCCTCGCGCTTCTTGATCTTGGACTCGCTGAGGTCGACCGGGCGGAAGTCCGCCGGCGCGGCCGCCATCACCACCGCGTCTGCCCCGGCGGCGGCGCCGACGACCGCCTCGCGCAGCTGGGCGGTGGTCTCCACCGCCACCACCTTCACGCCGGCCGGGTCGGCCAGGCTCACGTTGGCGGCGACGAGGGTGACCTCGGCGCCCCGGGACGCGGCGGCGCGGGCCAGCGCGTAGCCCATCAGCCCCGAGGAGCGGTTGCCCAGGAACCGGACCGGGTCCAGGTACTCGCGGGTGCCGCCGGCCGAGACGACGACGCGACGCCCCGCCAGGTCCGCTGCCTCGGCGCCTGCTCCCCCGGCGCCCCTGGCGAGCACGCCGGTGACGAGCTCGAAGATCTCGGCGGGCTCGGGCAGCCGGCCCTTGCCGGTGTCCTTGCCGGTCAGGCGGCCCTCGGCGGGCTCGACGACGATCGCCCCGCGCGAGCGCAGGGTCGCCACGTTGGCGGCGGTGGCCGGGTGCTCCCACATCTCGGTGTGCATGGCGGGCACGAACACGACCGGGCAGCGCGCGGTGAGCAGCGTGTTGGTGAGCAGGTCGTCGGCCAGCCCGTGCGCGGCCTTGGCCAGCAGGTCGGCGGTGGCCGGCGCGACCACGACCAGATCGGCGTTCTGCCCGATCCGCACGTGCGGCACCTCGTGCACCGACGTCCACACGTCGGCGGCCACCGGCTTGCCCGACAGCGCGGACCAGGTGGGCGCGCCGACGAACTCCAGCGCGCTCGCCGTGGGCACCACCGTCACGTCGTGGCCGGACTCGCTCAGGCGGCGCAGCAGCTCGCAGGCCTTGTACGCCGCGATGCCGCCGGACACGCCGAGGACGACAGCGGGCCGTGCCCCGCTGGGGGGCACGGCCGCGTCGTCATGCAGGGAGGTCACCGGACCGATGAGATCACTCAGCCGGGGTGGCGAACGCGGCCTCGGCGGCGGCAGCCTTCGCGGCGGCCTCCTCGGCGGCGAGCTCGGCGGGGTCGACGTCCTCGCAGGTCAGCAGGTCCTCGTTGATCTCGCGCAGCGCGATCGAGAGGGGCTTCTCCTGGACGTGGGTGTCCACCAGCGGGCCGACGTACTCGAGCAGGCCCTCACCGAGCTGGGAGTAGTAGGCGTTGATCTGACGGGCGCGCTTGGCGCTGTAGAGCACCAGCTTGTACTTGCTGTCGGTCTTGGTCAGCAGGTCGTCGATCGGGGGGTTGGTCACGCCCTGGGCGTCGATGTTCGGGGCAGACACGCGTGAGCCTCACAGATTGTTTGGGGGGAGAGCATGGGTGGAGCGGCGACCGCGAAAGGTCACAGTGTCATCAAGGCTACCAACTCGTCGGCCGCAGCATGAACTTCCCGGTTCACGATGGTGACGTCGAACTCCTGCTCGGCCGCCAGTTCCAGGCGCGCGGTCTCCAGCCGGCGCACCCGTTCGGCCTCGCTCTCGGTGCCGCGCCCGACCAGGCGGCGCACCAGCTCGTCCCAGGACGGGGGCTTGAGGAAGACGAACAGCGCCTGCGGCATCGTCGTGCGCACCTGACGCGCGCCCTGCAGGTCGATCTCGAGCATCGCCGGGCGACCGGCCGCCAGCGCCTTCTCGACCGGGCCGCGCGGGGTGCCATAGCGGGCCGACTTGTGGACCACGGCCCACTCCAGCAGGGCGTCCTCGGCGATCATCCGGTCGAACTCCTCGTCGGAGACGAACCAGTAGTGCACGCCGTCGACCTCGCCGGGTCGCGGCGCCCGGGTGGTGGCCGACACCGAGATCCAGACCTCGGGATGCTCCTCGCGGATCCGCGCGGCGACGGTGCCCTTGCCGACGGCCGTGGGGCCGGCCAGCACCACGAGCCGGGTGGGGCGGGCGGGCGCGTCAGTCACGCGCGGCGAACTCGCGCTCGAGGGCGGCGACCTGCTTGGCCCCCAGGCCGCGCACGCGCCGGCTCTCGGCGATGTTCAGGCGCTCCATCAGCTGCTTGGCGCGGACCTTGCCGACCCCGGGCATCGCCTGCAGCAGGTCGACCACCCGCATCTTGCCGATCACCTCGTTGTCCTGTCCCTGGTGCAGGACGTCGACGATCGAGGCACCGGCGTTCTTCAGCCGATTCTTCACCTCGGCACGCTCCCGGCGCGAGGCAGCCGCCTTCTGGAGCGCGGCCTGGCGCTGTTCGGGGGTGAGCGGGGGCAGAGCCACGTGTGTTCCTCGTCTTCGTGCGGGGCGGGTCGGTCGTCAATCTAGTCAGAAGCGAATTTGCTTGGCAACGCGGACCACGGTGGCGCCATGGTCCTGCGACCCGGGTCACAGGACCCCTCAGCCGTACAGCGACGACGTGCACACGTCGAGGGCCTGCTGCTCGATCGAGCTCATCGCCTGGACCGTCTCGGGGTCCCCCAGCGCGGTCGCGGCGGCGGTGATCGCCTCCTGCTGCGCCTCGCTCACGCCCGGCGGCGGCTTCTTCGGGTCGAAGTCGTCCGGGTCCACCTCGGCGTCGTCGAGGGCCGCCTCCACGGCGGCGAGGCGCTTGACGACGAGGGTCCACTCGGCGCGGATGTCGCTGGGCGCCTTTCCGGCCAGGTCGCGGTAGGGCGGCAGCGCCTCGAGCAGGGCTCCACCGTCCTCGGACCCGGCGATCTCGGCCAGCTCCTTCTGGTGCTCGCGCACGGCGTCGCAGTAGCGCTCCTGCTCGTCGGCGCAACCGGTGGCGAGCAGACCGGTCGCGGCCAGCGCGAGCGCGGCCAGCCCCGGCGCCGCCGTGGCGCGCGGCCGCGGCCGGCGTGGTCCCCTCATCGGCCGAGCACGGCGCAGGCGTCATTGCCCCGCAGCGCCGCGTCGCGCAGCGCCGCCGGGTCCGGCCCGGCGCGCAGGATCTCACGCGAGGAGCTGGGCAGCACGTGCCGCGAGGCGTCGCCGAAGACCCGCCGTACGTCGTCGAGGGTGGCGCCCTGGGCGCCCACCCCGGGTGCCAGCAGCGGGCCGTTGATCGCGAAC
The DNA here is from genome assembly GCF_059766585.1 of Nocardioides sp. Z21_20. Lineage (NCBI taxonomy): Bacteria > Bacillati > Actinomycetota > Actinomycetes > Propionibacteriales > Nocardioidaceae > Nocardioides > Nocardioides sp. Z21_20. The sequence goes on along the minus strand of NZ_JCBAJX010000017.1, from coordinate 73,862 downwards.
GACTCCCCCGTCGCGTCGACGGTGGCGCCGACGACGGCGCCGTAGGAGCCCAGCGGGTCGGCGTCGGCGTTGAGCGCCGCCAGCTCGTCGAGGACCGTCGCGCCCACCCGGCGACCGGTGTCGGTCGTCGCGTGCTGGAACTGCGGGCCCTCGGGGTTGGAGGTGAGCGCGAGCACGAACAGCCCGGCGCCGTGCCGGGCGGCGGTCTCGATCATCGGCGCCAGCGAGCCGAAGCCGAGGTAGGGGCTGGCGGTGATCGCGTCCACCGCCAGCGGCGAGGCCGGGTCCAGGTAAGCGTCGGCGTAGGCCTGCGAGGTGGAGCCGATGTCGCCGCGCTTGACGTCGAGCAGCACCAGTGCACCGGCCTCGCGGGCGGTGGCGATGACACGCTCGAGGACCGCGACTCCGCGGCTGCCGAAGCGCTCGAAGAAGGCCGACTGCGGCTTGAGCACCGAGACCACGGGGGCGATCGCCTCGGTCGCGGTGAGCGCGAAGTGCTCCAGCCCGGACACGTCGTCGCCCAGCCCCCACGCGTCGAGCAGCGCGGCGTGCGGGTCGACGCCGGCGCACAGCGGGCCGCGGCGCGCCACGGCGGCGTGCAGCCGCGCACCGAAGGGGGTGGTGGAGGCGGTCATCGGGTCTCTCCTCGCAGTTCGGCCACGATCCTCGTGACGGCGGTGGGGTCGTGGAGCAGGGCGGTGCCGACCTGGACGGCGCCGGCGCCGGCGGCGAGGTAGCGACGCACGTCGGCGGCCGTGCTGGCCCCGCCGGCGGCGATCAGCGGTACGGCGGGCAGCGCGGCGCGGGCCTGCCCCAGGCAGCGCAGGACCACCGGGGCGATCGCGGGTCCGCTCAGCCCGCCGGGGCGCCCGTCCGGGAACGCCGCGGGCAGCGCGTGGCCGATCACCACGGCGTCGGCCCCCGCCTCGCTGACCCGGCGGGCCGCCTCCGCCACACCGGCGACGTCGGGCGAGGGCTTGGCCCACACCTGCAGGCCTCGGGGCAGGACGCCGCACACCGCCGCGACGACCTCGGCGGCCCGGGCCGGGTCGCGCACGTCGAGGACCCCGGCGCCGCCCGGGTCCGGCTCACCGAGGTTCACCTCGATGCCGGTCAGGCCCGGAGCCCGGCCCAGCCGGCGGGCCAGGTCGGCGTACTCCCCCACGCTGGCGCCGGCGATGGACACCACCACCCGCACGCCCTGCTGCACCAACCAGGGCAACTCGCTGGCCAGGAACGGCTCCAGGCCGGGGTTCTGCAGCCCGACCTGGTGCACCAGCCCGGACGGGCTCTCCACGATCCGCGGCTGCGGCGCCCCGGCGCGCGGGTCCAGGGTGAGGGTGCGGGTGACGAAGGCGCCCACCGCGTCCAGGGCGTCGTACGCCGCGAGCTCGCGGCCGCTGCCCGCGCACCCGGCCGCGGTCAACACCGGGCTGGTCAGCCGCAGCTCCCCGATCATCGTCTCGCCCAGCATCTCGCCGGCCAGCCTCTCACCGGGCGTCGTCTGGCTCATCGCGGCTCCTCCAGCAGCTCGGCCCAGCGGACCCGGTCGCCGCGCAGCACCGGACCCTCGACGCAGGCGCGCACCAGCCGGGCGACGCCGTCCTCGCCGACCACCGGCACCGTGCAGCCCTGGCACAGGCCGGTGGCGCAGCTCAGGGGGCGCTCCAGCGCGGTCTGGCTCCAGGCGCCGAACCGCTCGGCGGCCAGCGCACTGGCGTGCAGGGTGGCGCCGGTCCCGGCGGCGTAGACCACGTCGGCCTGGGCGCGGGCGATGACGTCGCCCACGGCGTCGGCCAGTGCACCGCGCTGCCCGACCGAGCCGTCGCCGGTGACCACGGTGACCGAGCGGGCGGTGCGGCGCACCTCGAGGGCGGAGAGCAGGTGCGCCTCGTCCGGCGCCCCCAGCAGCAGGGTGACCGTGCACCCGCGGCCATGCAGCCGCTCGGCCAGGGAGAACAGCGGGGCCGCGCTCGGCCCCTCGCCCACCAGCACGCACGAGACCGGGTCCTTGGGCAGCGCGAAGGGTCGCCCCAGCGGGCCGGTGATCGCCACCCGCGCGCCCACCGCGAGAGCGGCCAGCTGCGTCGAGCCTGGTCCGCGCGGTTCCACGACCAGGTCGACGGTGGCGCCGTACCCGCCGGTCGGCTTGACCCGGTGGATCCACATCGCGCGCCGCCCCAGCCGGACCGCGTCGGCCGCCGAGCCGTCCGCGGGCCCCAGCGACAGCGCCACGAAGGTGCCCGGGCGGAACCGCTCGGGGATGCCGGGCGCGGTCAGCGTCAGGTGCCGGTAGGCGCCGGCCTGCCTGGTCGCGACCACCTCGCCGACCACGTGCAGCGGGCCGGCGCCGGGGCGGGGGGTCTGGGTCATGCCGGGGCGGTGCCCAGTCCGCGCACGATCGTGGTGGGCCAGCGCGGGCCCTCGTAGACGAAGGCGCTGTAGGCCTGCAGCAGGTCGGCGCCGGCCGCGAGCCGGGTCCGGGCGTCGTCGACGGTGCTGATGCCGCCGACCGAGACCAGCGTCATCGCCTCCCCCACCCGGCCGCGCAGCAGCCGCAGCACCTCCAGCGAGCGCTCCGCGACCGGCCGCCCGGAGACGCCGCCGGCCCCGATCGCCTCCACCTGCGCGGCCGGGGAGACCAGCTGGTCGCGGCGGACGGTGGTGTTGGTCGCGATGATCCCGTGCAGCCCGACCGCCGTCGCCAGGTCGGCCACGGCCAGCACGTCCTCGTCGCTGAGATCGGGGGCGATCTTGACCAGCAGCGGCACCGGCGCGGCGCGGTCCGCGGTGACCCGGTCGGCCTGGCGGCGTACCGCGGTGAGCAGCGGCTCGAGCTTCTCCACGGCCTGCAGGTCGCGCAGCCCGGGGGTGTTCGGCGAGCTCACGTTGACCACCAGGTAGTCGGCGAACGGCGCCAGCAGCCGGGCGCTCTTCTCGTAGTCGCCGACCGCGTCCTGCTCGGCGACCAGCTTGGTCTTGCCGATGTTCACGCCGAGCACCGGCCCCGGGGCCTCGCGCCGGCGCGCGGCCCGCTCGGCGAGCCGGCGGGCGACCGCCTCGGCGCCGTCGTTGTTGAAGCCCATCCGGTTCACGATCGCCCGGTCCTCGGGCAGCCGGAACAGCCGCGGGCGGGGGTTGCCCGGCTGCGCCTCCCCGGTGACCGTGCCGATCTCGACGTGGCCGAAGCCCAGCGCCGCCAGCGCGTCGATGCCGACGGCGTTCTTGTCGAAGCCGGCGGCCAGCCCGAGCACGTGCGGGAAGCGCAGCCCCATCGCCTCCACCGGCCGCGCCTGCGCGGTACGCCGGGCCAGGACCCGCGCGGTCGCCGGCCGGGCCGCGCGGATCGCCGTGAACGCCGCCTGGTGGGCGCGCTCGGGGTCGGTGCGGGTCAGCAGCCGGTCGAAGAGCAGCCGATAGGTCACCGGGCCGCCCCGGGCACCTCGGGCAGGCGCGCCCAGTCCTGCAGGCTGCGCACCTCGATGGTGCCGCGGCGCATCGCCTCGATGCCCTGCACGGCCGCGCCGAGCCCGGAGACGGTGGTGATGCACGGGATGTTGGCCATCACCGCCGCGGTGCGGATCTCGTAGCCGTCGACGCGGGCGTGTCCGCCGCCGGTGCCGTAGGGCGTGTTCACGATCAGGTCGATCCGACCGTCCAGGATCAGCTGCACCGTGGTGGGCTCGCCGTTCGGGCCGGGGCCCTCCCAGTGCTTGCGCACCACGGTGGTGACGATGCCGTTGCGGCGCAGCACGTCGGCGGTGCCCTGGGTGGCCAGGATCTCGAAGCCCTGCTCGGCGAGCACCTTGATCGGGAAGATCATCGAGCGCTTGTCGCGGTTGGCCATCGAGACGAAGATCCGCCCGCTGGTCGGCAGCGGACCGAACGCCGCGGTCTGGGCCTTGGCGAAGGCGGTGCCGAAGTCGGCGTCGAAGCCCATCACCTCCCCGGTGGACTTCATCTCCGGGCCGAGCACGGTGTCGACGTTCTGCCCGTCGGGGGTCTTGAAGCGGTTGAAGGGCATCACCGCCTCCTTGACCGCGATCGGGGCGGACGCCGGCAGGTCGCCGCCGTCCCCGGTGGCCGGCAGCACGCCGGCCTCGCGCAGCGCGGCGATGCTCTCCCCGAGCATCACCCGCGAGGCCGCCTTGGCCAGCGGCGTCGCGGTGGCCTTGGAGACGAACGGCACGGTGCGGCTGGCGCGCGGGTTGGCCTCGAGCACGTAGAGGATGTCGGAGCTGAGCGCGAACTGGATGTTCAGCAGGCCGCGCACCCCGACCCCGCGGGCGATCCCGAGGGTGGCCTCGCGGATCCGGCCGATCTCGCGGGCGCCCAGGGTGATCGGGGGCAGCGCGCACGAGGAGTCGCCGGAGTGGATCCCGGCCTCCTCGATGTGCTCCATCACGCCGCCGAGGTAGAGGTCCTCGCCGTCGAAGATCGCGTCCACGTCGATCTCGATCGCGTCGTCGAGGAAGCGGTCCACCAGCACCGGCTGCTCGGCGCTGATCAGCCCGTTGGCGACGTACTTCTCCAGGTAGCTCTCCAGCGACGCGTCGTCGTAGACGATCTCCATGCCGCGCCCGCCGAGCACGTATGAGGGCCGGACCAGGACCGGGTAGCCGATCTCGGCGGCGATCTCCTGCGCCTCGGGGTACGACGTGGCGGTGCCGTGCTTGGGCGCGGTCAGCCCGGCCTGGTGCAGCACCCGGCCGAACGAGCCGCGGTCCTCGGCCAGGTGGATCGCGGCCGGCGAGGTGCCGACGATCGGCACCCCGGCGTCCTCGAGGCCCTGGGCCAGGCCGAGCGGGGTCTGCCCGCCGAGCTGGCAGATGACGCCGGCCAGCGGTCCGGCCTGCCGCTCGGCGTGCACGATCTCGAGCACGTCCTCCAGGGTCAGCGGCTCGAAGTAGAGCCGGTCGGAGGTGTCGTAGTCGGTGGAGACGGTCTCGGGGTTGCAGTTGACCATGATCGTCTCGTAGCCAGCCTCGGCGAGGGCCAGCGACGCGTGCACGCAGCTGTAGTCGAACTCGATGCCCTGCCCGATCCGGTTCGGCCCGGAGCCGAGGATGATCACCGCCTCCTTCTCGCGGGGGCGCACCTCGCTCTCCTCCTCGTAGGAGGAGTAGTGGTAGGGCGTGGCGGCGGCGAACTCGGCGGCGCAGGTGTCGACGGTCTTGTAGACCGGGCGCACCCCCAGGGCCTGGCGCACCCCGCGGACCACGTCCTCGCGCAGCCCGCGGATCCGGCCGATCTGCGCGTCGGAGAAGCCGTGCCGCTTGGCCAGGCGCAGGGTGGGCTCATCGAGCCGCTCGGCGACGCCGACCTCGCCGGCGACCTCGTGGATCAAGAACAGCTGGTCGACGAACCACGGGTCGATCTTGGTGGCGTCGAAGACCTCTTCGGGGGTGGCGCCGGCGCGGATCGCGTCCATCACCTCGCGCAGCCGGCCGTCGTGCGGGACCTTCGCGGAGTCCAGCAGCGCCTCGCGGTCCAGCGCATCGTGGCCGACCGGGGCGAAGTCGAAGACCGCGCCCTTGCTCTCCAGGCTGCGCAGCGCCTTCTGCAGCGCCTCGGTGAAGTTGCGCCCGATCGCCATCGCCTCGCCCACCGACTTCATGTGCGTGGTCAGCGTCGGGTCGGCGCCGGGGAACTTCTCAAAGGCGAAGCGCGGCACCTTGACCACCACGTAGTCCAGGGTCGGCTCGAACGCGGCCGGGGTGCTGGAGCCGTCGGCGCGCACGGTGATGTCGTTGGGGATCTCGTCGAGGGTGTAGCCGATGGCGACCTTGGCGGCGATCTTGGCGATCGGGAAGCCGGTCGCCTTCGAGGCCAGCGCGCTGGAGCGCGAGACCCGGGGGTTCATCTCGATCACGATCAGCCGGCCGTCGACGGGGTTCACCGCGTACTGGATGTTGCAGCCGCCGGTGTCCACGCCGACCGAGCGGATGATGCCGATCGAGAGGTCGCGCATCTTCTGGTACTCGCGGTCGGTGAGCGTCATCGCCGGCGCCACCGTGATCGAGTCGCCGGTGTGCACGCCCATCGGGTCGAGGTTCTCGATCGAGCAGATGATCACCACGTTGTCCGCGGTGTCGCGCATCACCTCCAGCTCGTACTCCTTCCAGCCGATGATCGACTCCTCCAGGAGGACCTCGGTGGTCGGGCTGGCGGCCAGGCCGGACCCGGCGATGCGGCGCAGGTCGGCCTCGTCGTAGGCCATCCCCGAGCCGGTGCCGCCCATCGTGAACGACGGGCGCACCACCATCGGGTAGCCGAGCTCGTCGGCGGCGGCGAGGCAGTCGTCCATCGAGTGGCAGATCACGGACTTGGCGCACTCGCCGCCGAGCTCCTCGACGATGCCCTTGAACACCTGCCGGTTCTCGCCGCGGTCGATCGCCTCGATGGAGGCGCCGATCAGCTCCACGCCGTACTTCTCCAGCACGCCGGCGGCGTCCAGGGCGACCGCGCAGTTCAGCGCGGTCTGCCCGCCGAGGGTGGCCAGCAGCGCGTCGGGGCGCTCCTTGGCGATCACCTTCTCGACGTACTCCGCGGTGATCGGCTCGACGTAGGTGGCGTCGGCGAACTCGGGGTCGGTCATGATCGTGGCCGGGTTGGAGTTGACCAGGATCACCCGCAGGCCCTCGTCGCGCAGCACCCGGCAGGCCTGGGTGCCGGAGTAGTCGAACTCGCAGGCCTGGCCGATGATGATCGGCCCGGAGCCGATGACCAGGACCGACTTGATGTCGTCACGCTTCGGCATGGGTCAGGCTTCCTCTCGGCTCACGGTGGTGCGCTCGGACATGAGTTGGACGAACCGGTCGAACAGGTACGCCGCGTCGTGGGGACCGGCGGCGGCCTCGGGGTGGTACTGCACCGAGAACGACGTGAGCCGGCCCTCGGCGTCACGCAGCTCGAGGCCCTCGACCACGTCGTCGTTGAGGCAGACGTGGCTGACGCTCGCCTCGCCGTACGGCGTGGGGGTGCTGCCCTCCAGCGGCGCGTCGACGGCGAACCCGTGGTTGTGGGCGGTCACCTCGACCTTGCCGGTGGTGCGGTCCAGCACCGGCTGGTTGATGCCGCGGTGGCCGTACTTCAGCTTGAAGGTGTCGAAGCCCAGCGCGCGGCCGAAGAGCTGGTTGCCGAAGCAGATCCCGAAGTAGGGGATCTCCTGGGCCAGCGCCCCCTGCAGCAGCTCGATCTGGTGGGTGGTCGCCGCCGGGTCGCCGGGGCCGTTGGAGAAGAACAGCCCGTCGGGGCGCAGCGCCTGCACCTCGTCGAGGGAGACGGTCGCGGGCAGCACGTGCACCTCGATGCCGCGCTCGGCCATCATCCGCGGGGTGTTGGTCTTGATGCCGAGGTCCACCGCGGCGACCACCAGCGGCTTGGCGCCCTCGGCGACGTTGCGCGCGGGCACCACGTAGGCCTCGGTGGTGGTGACCTCGTCGGCCAGCTCGGTGCCGGCCATCTCGGCCGATGCGCGCACCCGGGCGAGCAGCGCCTCGGGGTCGGTCTCGGTGGTGGAGATGCCGACCCGCATCGCGCCCCGCTCGCGCAGGTGGCGGGTCAGCGCGCGGGTGTCGACGCCGCTGATGCCGACCACGCCCTGCTCGCGCAGCTCGTCGTCGAGGGTGCGTCGCGCGCGCCAGTTGGAGGAGACCCGGGCGGGGTCGCGCACCACGTAGCCGGCGACCCAGATCCGGCGCGACTCCGGGTCCTCGTCGTTGACGCCGGTGTTGCCGACGTGCGGGGCGGTCATCACCACCACCTGGCGGTGGTAGGACGGGTCGGTGAGCGTCTCCTGGTAGCCGGTCATTCCGGTGGAGAAGACGGCCTCGCCGAAGGTCTCCCCCTCGGCTCCGAAGGCCTCACCGCGGAACGCGCGGCCGTCCTCCAGGACCAGCAGTGCGGGCCGGCGGGTGCCGAGCTTGTGGCCACTCACGCGAGGGCTCCTTCCAGGACGGTAGGTACGCCGCGCAGCAGCGTGGCGTGCACGGCACCGGTCAGCGACCGGCCGTGCCAGGGATTGTTGCGAGACAGGGACAGAGAGGCGTCGCGGTCGACGGTGACCTGGGCGCTCGGGTCGACCAGGGTCAGGTTGGCGGGCTCGCCCACCTCCAGCGGACGACCCTGGTGCTCCAGGCCGGCGATCCGGGCGGGGGTGGTGGACATCGCCCGGGCCACGTCGGCCCAGCTCATCGCGCCGGTCTCGACCATCAGCGTGGTGACCACCGACAGTGCGGTCTCCAGGCCGAGCATGCCGAACGCCGCGTCGACGAAGGCGTGCTCCTTGTCGTGGCGCGCGTGCGGGGCGTGGTCGGTGGCCACGGCGTCGATGGTGCCGTCGGCCAGCGCCTCGCGCAGGACGGCGACCTCGTCGTCGGGGCGCAGCGGCGGGTTCACCTTGAACGTCGGGTCGTAGCCGGAGAGCAGGTCGCTGGTCAGCATCAGGTGGTGCGGGGTGACCTCCGCGGTGACCGCGATCCCCTGGGCCTTGGCCCAGCGCAGCACCTCGACGCTGCCGGCGGTGGAGACGTGGGCGACGTGCACCCGGCTGCCGGTGTGGCGCGCCAGCATCACGTCGCGCGCCACGATCACCTCCTCGGCGACGCCGGGCCAGCCGGGCAGGCCGAGGCGCCCGGAGAGCTCGCCCTCATGGCAGCAGGAGGTGGGCCCGGCCAGGGTGGGGTCCTGGGAGTGCTGGCTGATCACGCCGCCGAAGGCCTTGACGTACTCCAGCGCGCGGCGCATCACCCGGGCGTCGGCGACGCACCTGCCGTCGTCGGAGAAGACCCGCACCCTCGCCCGGGAGCGGGCCATCAGCCCGAGCTCGGCGAGCTCCTCGCCGGCCAGCGCCTTGGTGACCGCGCCGACCGGGACGACGTCGACCAGGCCGGCGGCCCGGCCGAGGTCGAGGACCCGCTCGGCGTTCTCGGCCGTGTCGGTGACGGGGTTGGTGTTGGCCATCGCGAGGACGGCGGTGAAGCCGCCGGCGGCCGCGGCCCGGGAGCCGGTGAGCACCGTCTCGGCGTCCTCGCGGCCGGGCTCACGCAGGTGGGTGTGCAGGTCGACCAGGCCGGGCAGCGCCACCAGGCCGTCGGCGTCGACGACGCGGGCGCCGGCGGCGGAGACCGACCCGATCTCGCGGATCACCCCGCCCTCGAGGAGCAGGTCGGCGGTGCGCTCCCCGAGCAGGGAGGCCCCCTTGATGACGATCGGACCAGTCACGACTGGGCCCCCTCTCCGGCGAGCAGGTGGTAGAGCACGGACATCCGGATCGCGACTCCGGCGGAGACCTGGTCGAGGACCGCCGACTGGGCCGCGTCGGCGGCGTCGGCGGCGATCTCCAGGCCGCGGTTCATCGGGCCGGGGTGGCAGATCGGCACGTCGGGTGCGAGCAGCGAGAGCCGGTCGCGGGTCAGCCCGTAGCCGACCGTGTACTCGCGGGCGCTGGGGAAGAACCCGCCCGACATCCGCTCGCGCTGGACGCGCAGCATCATCACCGCGTCGGCCTTGGGCAGCACCGCGTCGAGGTCGTACGACGTGGCGAAGCCGGCCGCGGCCGACCAGGCGTCGATGCCGCTGGGCATCAGCGTCGGCGGGGCGACCACGGTCACCTCGGCGCCGAGCTTGGTCAGGCTGAGCACGTTGCTGCGGAAGACCCGGCTGTGGGTGAGGTCGCCGACCAGCACCACGTGGCGTCCCTCCAGCGTGCCGAGCCGGCGCTGCAGGGTGTAGGCGTCCAGCAGCGCCTGGGTGGGGTGCTCGTGGGTGCCGTCGCCGGCGTTGATCACCACCGCGTCCACCCACTCACTGACCTGGCGGGCCGCCCCGCTGGCGCCGTGGCGCATCACCAGGGCGTCCACGCCCATCGCGCACACGGTCTGCACGGTGTCGCGCAGGCTCTCGCCCTTGGAGGTCGAGGAGCCCTTGCCGGTGATGTTGATGGTGTCCGCGGAGAGCCACTTCCCGGCGATCTCGAAGCTCGAGCGGGTCCGGGTGGAGTCCTCGAAGAACAGGTTGATCACCGTGCGCCCACGCAGGGCGGGCAGCTTCTTGACCTCGCGGCGCTGCACGTCGTGCATCTCCGCGGCGGTGTCGAAGAGGGTGGCGATGTCGTCGAGATCGAGGTCATCGATCGAGAGCAGGTGCTTGTTCACGCGATCCGCACCTCGTCGATCCCGTCGATCTCCTCGACCAGCACGCCGACGCGCTCCGAGCGGGCGCTGGGCAGGTTCTTGCCGACGTGGTCGGCGCGGATCGGCAGCTCGCGGTGGCCGCGGTCGACGAGCACCGCGAGGCGCACCACGGCCGGGCGTCCCAGGTCGTTGAGAGCGTCCAGCGCGGCGCGCACGGTGCGCCCGGAGTAGAGGACGTCGTCGACGAGCACCACGGTCTTGCCGTCGATGCCGCCGGGCGGCATCGACGTCTTGTGCGGGGTGCGGGTCGGGTGGGAGCGCAGGTCATCGCGGTACATGGTCACGTCCAGCGACCCGACCGCGACCGGGGCGCCCTCGACCGCGTGGATGCGCTCGGCGATCCGCTTGGCCAGCGGCACCCCGCGGGTGTGCAGCCCCAGCAGGACGAGGTCGCCGGCGCCCTTGTTGCGCTCGAGGATCTCGTGGGCGATCCGGGTCAGCGCCCGGGTGATGTCACGGGCGTCGAGGACGGTGCGGCCCTCGGGGAGGGTCCCGACCGAGTCGGGACTGTCGGGCGTCAGGGCAGGCATCAGCGTGCCGGACCTCCTTCTCCGCCTCACTGGACGGCTCGTTAAAGGATGTCGATCGGCGTCGAGACTATCAGTCCACCGGGGTCCCGGCGCCGCCCGTCCAGGAGGGCCGGACTCCGCCCGCCTGACGCCACTCGCGGGGCACCCGATCGGCCCGGCGCCCCCGGCGTACTCCCCACACGAAACCCGCACTTCCCACGTGTTCCTTCACGTGGGAAGTGCGGGTTTCACGAGTTAACTCGTGGTTCCCGGGGCGCCTGGGGCTCACCGCCCCAGGTCGGCCAGCGCGGCCTCCACCGCCCGGTGGAACGTCGGGTAGGCGAAGTGCATGGTGCGCAGCGTGTCCAGGCCCACCTCGGCGTGCACCGCGGTGGCGAGCATGCCGAGCACCTCTCCCCCGGCCGGCCCCATCGCGGTACCGCCCACCAGCACCTGGCGGTCGGCGTCGGCGATCAGCTTGATCAGACCCTCGTTGCCGGCCTGGTGGATCCAGCCCCGGCTCGACTTCGGCATGTCCGCGCTGCCGGTGATCACCCGGATCCCGGCCGCGCGCGCCTGCTCCTCGTTGAGGCCCAGCGAGCCGATCTCGGGGTCGGTGAAGGTCACCCGCCCCACCGAGCGGTAGTCGGCCCAGGGCCCGTCCTGACCCAGTACGTCGCGGACCACGACGTCGCCCTGGTAGAGCGAGACGTGGGTGTAGTCGCCCTTGCCGGTGACGTCGCCGACCACCCACAGCCGCTCGCCGGCGCGCATCCGCTCGTCGGTCTCGATCACGTCCGCGTCCGGGTCCAGGCCGACGCTCTCCAGGCCGAGCCCGGACAGGTTCGCGCGCCGGCCCCCGGCCAGCAGCAATTGGTCGGCCTCCACCGTCCGGTCGTCGACGCACAGCCGGAACCGCCCGTCGTAGGCCACCGAGGACACCTCGACCCCGGTCTGGATGTCCACACCCTCGCCGCTGAGCACCTCGGCGAGCAGCTCGCAGACCTCCGGCTCCTCGCTGGGCACCAGGCGTGAGCCGGTCTCGAGCAGCGTCACCTTCACCCCGAACCGGGCGAACGCCTGGGCGAACTCGCAGCCCATCGCGCCGGCGCCGAGGATCACCATCGACTCGGGCAGCTCCTGGGCCTGCGCCACGTCGCGGTTCGTCCAGTACGGCGTGTCCGCGAGGCCGTCGATGTCCGGGACCCCGGGGTCGCGACCCGGGTTGAGCACCACGCCGCGCGCCGCGACGTACTCCTGGGGGCCGTCGGCGGTCTCGACCACCACCCGGCCCGGCCCGTCGAGGCGGCCCTGGCCGCGCACGATGCTCACCCCGGCCCGCTCCAGGCGCTCCACGTGGCTCTCGTCGCTCCACCCGGCGGTGGCCTGCTTCTCGATCCGGGCCGCGACCCGGCCCCACTCCGGCTCGACCTCGACGTCGCCGGCCAGGCCGTCGGCGCGACGCGCCTCGGCCAGCGAGTCGGCCGCCCGGATGATCATCTCCGAGGGCACGCACCCGAAGAAGGGGCACTCACCGCCCACCAGCCGACGCTCCACCCCCACCACCGAGAGCCCCGCACTTGCCAGCTTGTTGGCGGCCAGCTCACCACCCGGTCCGAGACCGATCACCACCACGTCGACGTCCATGGCGCACAGGTGCCCAAAGCGACCTGTTCGACACGGGTCGCTCAGCGTGACAGGTGTCGCGCCCTCGCGAAGCAGAACAGCCCGTAGCAGCCGATGCCCAGGGCGATCGCGCCCAGCAGGAACGGGCCGAACGGCTGCTGCTGCACCTTGTGCAGGGCGGCGTCGAGCCCGCCGGACTTCTTCGGGTCGTGGGTGGCCGCGGCGTAGACGAACAGCGCGCCGACCACGCCGATCGCGACGCCCTTCGCGGCGTAGCCGACCTTGCCGAGCAGCAGGTAGGCGCGCCCGGCCTCGCCGGTCTTTCCCTCACCGGCCAGCTGCTTGGCGTGCTTCTCGCTGAGGCCCTTCCAGATCAGCGCCGCGCCGTACCCGATCACCGCCACTCCGGCCGCGCCGACGAGGAACTGCCCGCCGGGCCAGCCCATCACCTGGGCGGTGTAGCCGTCGGAGCCGCCGCCCTGCTTGGACCCGGATCCGCCCGAGGAGCCGCCACCGTGGGCGATCTTGACCGCGGAGAACGCCAGCGCGCCGTAGACGACCGCCTTGAACGCGTCCCCGGCGCGGTGGCGCCACAGGTCGGCGCCCTCGTCCTCGCGGTGGCCGACGAACAGCTCCAGCAGCCGGGACAGCACCAGCAGCGTCATCCCGAAGGCGACCAGCCAGATCAGGATCCGGCCGAAGTCCTGCTCGGCCAGCTGCTGCAGGGCGCCGGTGCTGCTGGCCGAGCCCTCCTGGTCGCCCAGCGCGAGCTGCAGGGCGAGCCAGGCGATCACCAGGTGGACCACGCCGTAGACCACCAGGCCGAAGCGCACGGCCCGGTCGATCCAGTCACTGTCCTCGGCGCGACGTCCCAGGTCGTCGGCGTGTGTCTTCAACTGAGCCATGGAGACGACTGTGCCCCCGGGAGGAACCACACAAACGAGGCGTGGGCCACCCGGGGGCACAGCGGACAACTCAGGTCAGAGTGGACTTGTCGCGCACGATGTTGCCGAGCACGCCGTTGACGAAGGACGGCGACTCGTCGGTGGACAGGTCGCGCACCAGGCCCATCGCCTCGCTGACCGCGACCGCGTCCGGCACGTCGTCGACGTAGAGCACCTCGAAGACGCCCAGACGCAGTACGTTGCGGTCCACCGCGGGCATCCGCTCCAGCGTCCAGCCGTGGGCGTAGGAGCGCAGCAGCTCGTCGATGCGCTCCTGGTGCTCGACGACCCCGCGCACCAGGGTGGCGGTGTAGTCGTTGGTCGGCCCCTCGCCGTCGGCGATCGCCCGGTCGAGCGCCTCGACGGGGCTCTCCGCGCGCAGGTCGGAGGCGTAGAGGACGTCGAGGGCGCGCTTGCGGGACTTGGAACGAGCGCCCATCAGGAAGAGACGCGACCCAGGTAGGAGGAGTCGCGGGTGTCGACCTTGATCTTCTCGCCGGTGGTGATGAACAGCGGCACCTGGATGTTGTGGCCGGTCTCCAGCTCCGCGGGCTTCGTGCCGCCGGAGGAGCGGTCACCCTGCAGCCCGGGCTCGGTGTACTTCACGACCAGCTCGACCGACGCCGGCAGCTCGATGTAGAGCACGCGGCCCTCGTTGGTGGCGACGATCGCCTCCTGGTTCTCCAGGAGGAAGTTCGTGGCGTCCCCGACGGTCTCCGGCGGGACCTCGAGCTGCTCGTAGGAGCTGGTGTCCATGAACACGTACGCGGAGCCGTCGTTGTACAGGTACTGCATGGTGCGCTTGTCGACCGTCGCGGTCTCGACCTTGGTGCCGGCGTTGAACGTCTTGTCGACGGTCTTGTTGGTCAGCACGTTCTTCAGCTTGGTCCGCACGAAGGCCGGTCCCTTGCCGGGCTTGACGTGCTGGAACTCGATCACCGTCCAGAGCTGGCCGTCGATGTTGAGAACCATGCCGTTCTTCAGGTCGTTGGTCGATGCCATGCGCGAGGAACCTTGCCTTCGTCGAAGAGTGGGATGTCAGCCGAGCTGCCACGCCAGGCGGCGGCGGGCGACAGCGGACGAGTCTAGCGGCGTCCGCGCGGCAGCGACGAACCAGAGCCCACCGCGGTGATCCACGCGAGATCCCCGGACCACCGCGACCTCCTGGCGCCACAGGAGCACCGCCCCACTGGGGGCGGTGCTCCTCCCCGTTCGCCGAGCGACGGGACGTGGGTGGGTGGGTCAGCCCTTGAAGGCGTCCTTCACCTTGTCGCCGGCCTGCTTGAGGTTCGCCTTCGACTGGTCGGCCTTGCCCTCGGTCTTCATCTTGTCGTCGCCGGTGGCGTCGCCGACCTTCTCCTTGGCCTTGCCGGAGACCTCGTCGATCTTGTGCTTGGCGTCGTCGCTCATCGTTCCTCCTCGGGAGTGCGTGTGAACGTCGGGAGCCGACGTCCCGCCCGAAGCGGTACCCCGCTCGAGGCGAAGCGACACTTCGGAAGGAAAACTCGGCGCGGATCGGCCGCAAAGCCGCGTTCTGCGCCGCGTTTTCCTTCTGAACGGTCGCCCGGGCGACCGGCCCGGCTACCGGGCCAGGTGCTGGAGGGCCTGGCGGTAGCCGTCGATGCCCTCACCCGCGACGACCGCGACGGCGTGCGGGGTGACCACCGAGGTGTGCCGGAACTCCTCGGGGCGCTGGGCCGGGTCGGAGATGTGCACCTCGACCAGCGGGGCCTCCAGCTGGGCGCAGGCGTCGAAGAGCGCGTAGGAGTAGTGCGTCCAGGCGGCGGCGTTGAGGACCACCGGGGTCGCGTCGTCGGCGGCCTGGTTGAGCCAGTCCACCAGCTCCCCCTCGTGGTTGGTCTGGCGCACCTCCACCTCGAGGCCCAGCTCGCGGCCCCACCCCTGGCACAGCTCGACGAGCTCGTCGTAGGTGGTGGTGCCGTAGATCTCGGGCTGGCGACGCCCCAGGCGCCGCAGGTTGGGGCCGTTGAGGACGAGCACCCGGCTCACGCGGGCGCGCCGATCGCGGCGAACGCCTCGCGCAGCAGCGCCTCGTCGGGGCCCGCCAGCACGCTCGG
Organism: Nocardioides sp. Z21_20; assembly: GCF_059766585.1. Lineage (NCBI taxonomy): Bacteria > Bacillati > Actinomycetota > Actinomycetes > Propionibacteriales > Nocardioidaceae > Nocardioides > Nocardioides sp. Z21_20. The sequence goes on along the minus strand of NZ_JCBAJX010000017.1, from coordinate 58,509 downwards.
CTGTGCCAGGTCGTCGAGCACCACGAACCGCAGCTGGGAGCCGCGGGACTTCTTGTCGACCCGCATCGACGCCAGCAGGTCCTCGAAGCCTGCCCCCTGGTAGCTGGTGGGCAGCCCGACGCGCGCGAACGCGGCGCGGTGCCGCTCGGCGAGCTCGGGCGTGATCCGCCCGACCAACCGGGCCAGCTCGGCGACGTAGACGCACCCGATGGCGACGGCCTCGCCGTGGCGGATGCCGTAGTCCTCGGCGCGCTCGATGGCGTGCGCGAGCGTGTGGCCGTAGTTGAGCGCCTCGCGCCCGGGGTGCCCGCCGACGCCGCCGGTCTCCTTGAGGTCGGCGACCACGACGTCGATCTTCACCGCGATCGCCCGCTCCACGAGCTCACGCAGCACCGCGGACTCCGCGGTGATCAGGGCCGGATCGGTGGCCTCGACGAGCTCGAGGATCGTGGGGTCGGCGATGAAGCCGCACTTGACCACCTCGCCCAGGCCGGCGACCAGCTCGGCGCGCGGCAGCGTGGCCAGCGTCGCGAGGTCGCACAGCACTCCGGCCGGCTCGTGGAAGGCGCCGACCAGGTTCTTCCCGGCGGCGGTGTTGATGCCGGTCTTGCCGCCCACCGCGGCGTCGACCATGGCCAGCAGGGTGGTCGGCACGTGCACGACGCGCACCCCGCGCAGCCAGGTCGCCGCGACGAAGCCGCCCAGATCGGTGGTCGCGCCGCCGCCGAAGGTGACCACGGCGTCGGAGCGGGTGAAGCCGCGCTCCCCCAGCGCCTCCCAGCAGTCGGCGGCGACGGCCGCGGTCTTCGCCTGCTCGCCGTCGGGCAGCCCGAGCGCGAGCACGTCGTAGTGCTCGACGAGCCGCTCCACGATCGGCTGCGCGAGCTCGCCCAGCTCCGCGGCGTAGAGGAAGGCGACCCGCTGGACGGAGTCGCCGAGCATCGCCGGCAGCCGGTCGGCCAGCCCGTGCCCGACCACCACGTCGTACGGCGAGGCGCCGCCGACGTGCAGCACGGTCGCGTCCGCGCCGGATCCGGGCGTGGCCGAGTCGCTCATCGCCGGTCCTCCCCGACCCGGTCGGCCACCTCGGCGGTGACCTCCTCGGGGCTGCGCTGGTCGGTGTCCACGCTGTGGGTGGCGACCGCCTCGTAGATGGGGGCGCGCTCCTCCAGGAGCGCCTTGACCCGGGCGCGCACGTTGCCCATCAGCATCGGCCGGGCGATCCCCAGCCCGACCCGCTTGACGGCGTCGGCGAGCCCGACGCGGAGGTAGACGACCGTGTGGCCGGACAGCAGCTCGCGGGTGTCGGGGTCGAGCACGGCTCCGCCGCCCAGGGCCAGGACGCCCTCGTGCTCGGCGAGCGCCCTGGCGACCGCCTGCCGCTCGACGGCGCGGAAGTAGTCCTCGCCCTCGTCGACGAAGATGTCGGAGATGCTGCGCCCCTCGACGCGCTCGACGTCGTGGTCGGTGTCGCGCACCTCGGCGTCCCAGCGCTGGGCGAGGAGCTCGGCGACGGTGGTCTTGCCGGCGCCCATCGGGCCGACCAGGACGACGCGGGGGCGCGTCACCGGAACCTCAGCGTGTCCAGGTAGCTCTCGGCGTTGCGGCGGGTCTCGGCCACCGAGTCGCCGCCGAACTTCTCCACGACCGCCTCGGCGAGCACCAGGGCCACCATCGCCTCGGCGACGATGCCGGCGGCCGGGACCGCGCAGACGTCCGAGCGCTGGTGGTGGGCGACGGCCTCCTCGCCGGTGGCCACGTCGATCGTGCGCAGCGCCCGCGGGACGGTCGCGATCGGCTTCATCGCCGCGCGCACCCGGAGCACCTCGCCGGTGGACATGCCGCCCTCGGTGCCACCCGAGCGCCCGCTGGTACGGCGGATCCCGTCGGGGGTGGAGACGATCTCGTCGTGGGCCAGCGAGCCGGGGGTGGCGGCCAGGTCGAAGCCGTCGCCGACCTCGACGCCCTTGATCGCCTGGATCCCCATCAGCGCACCGGCCAGCCGGGCGTCGAGGCGCCGGTCCCAGTGCACGTGCGAGCCCAGCCCCGGCGGGAGCCCGTGCACGACGACCTCGACGACGCCGCCCAGGGTGTCGCCGTCCTTGTGGGCCTGGTCGATGACCTCGACCATCGCCCGGCTGGCCTCGGGGTCCAGGCAGCGCACCGGGTCCTCGTCGAGGCGGCCCACGTCGTCGGGCTGCGGGATCAGGCCGGCCGGTGCGGGCACGCCGCCGAGCTCGACCACGTGCGAGACGATCCGCGCGCCCACGCTCTGCTCGAGGAAGTTGCTCGCGACGCGACCGAGGGCGACGCGGGCGGCGGTCTCGCGGGCCGAGGCGCGCTCCAGGATCGGGCGGGCCTCGTCGAAGTCGTACTTCTGCATGCCGACCAGGTCGGCGTGGCCCGGGCGCGGCCGGGTCAGCGGGGCGTTGCGCGCCAGCGCCTCCAGCTCCACGGGGTCGACCGGGTCGGCCGACATCACCTTCTCCCACTTGGGCCACTCGGTGTTGCCGACGATGATCGCGACCGGGCCACCCTGGGTCTCCCCGTGCCGGACGCCGCCGGTGAAGGTGACCTGGTCCTGCTCGAACTTCATCCGGGCGCCGCGGCCGTAGCCGAGACGGCGCCGGGCCAGGGAGTCGGCGATGTCGTCGGAGGTGATCCGGACATGGGCCGGCAGACCCTCGAGGATTGCGACCAGGGACGGGCCGTGGGACTCGCCCGCGGTGAGCCAACGAAGCATGCGCGCAGTGTGTCACGCCCGGCCGGGCGCGCGATCAGCCCGCCCCCGCGACGAGACCGTCCCACAGCGGCTCGCCGACCAGCACCCCCAGCAGCGCCCCGGCCAGCATGTACGGCCCGAAGGGGATGTGGCGCCGCCGCGACGCCCGGCCCGACATCGCCAGCAGTCCCCCGCCGACGCCGCCCAGCAGGAACCCGGCGTAGATGCCGACCACCAGCGGACCCCAGCCGAGCTGGCCCAGCGCGATGCCCAGCACCCCGGAGAGCCGGACGTCGCCGTAGCCCATCCCGCGCGGGTAGAGGAACCAGAGCAGGAAGAACGTGCCCCCGGCGCCGAGCCAGCCCCAGGCGGCCCGGACCACGGCGTCGTGCTCGCCGGTCACCGCCCAGGCCAGCAGCACCAGCCCGGCCACCACGGCGTACGACGGGGCGATCACCCGGGTGGGCAGCAGCCGGGTGCGCCAGTCGACGACCGCGAGGGCGACCCCGACCGGCACCAGGACCAGCAGCGGCACCAGCGCCCACGCCCAGCCCACCGCACCGCCGACCAGTGCCCCGGCGACGGCCGACGCCAGCGCCGACTTCCAGCCCAGCCCCGGCAGTCCCCCGATCGCGGCATAGGTCTCCTTGCCACCCGTCACTGCCTCGACCTTCTCGTCGGCGTGTCCCGGCGCCAGTGACGAGTCGACCTCGGCCGCGGCCCCCACCACACCAGCCGGTACGTCGCGTGCCGGGGCGGGCTCGGGGATCGCGGCGATCAGCCGGGGCACCGCCCACCCGCCGGCGCCGGCGACGACGGCCGCTGCCAGCGCGGCGGACAGGGCAGGGTCCATCAGCGTGCGGCCAATCCGGCCAGACCCGCCGCGCGCATCTGCTCCAGCGGCGCCGGGCGGCCGGTGAACAGCTCGAACTGCCCGGCCGCCTGATGGACGAGCAGGTCGAGCCCGCCCACCAGGGTGCGCCCACGCGCGGAGGCGGCCAACGGTGTCGGCCAGGGGTGGTAGAGGACCTCGAAGACCACCGGCACCTCGGCGCAGCGGGCGAGGAGGTCCGCGCCCTGCGCCTCGGCGGGGATGGTCGAGACCACCACCTCGCCAAGCACCGGGTCGCCGGCCAGGTCGCCGACCTCCACGACGGGCGCCGACGGGTGCGCGGAGACCGCCGCCACCGTCTCGGCGGCCCGTTCGGGCGAGCGCACCAGCAGCCGGATCCGCCGCGCACCCAGGTCGCACATCGCCAGCGCGGTCGAGGTCGCGGTCGCGCCACCGCCGAGGACGGTCGCGGTGTGCACCTCGCCGGCCCAACGCTCACGCACCGCCGCCGCGGCACCCGGGATGTCGGTGTTGTCCCCGACCACGCGCTCGCCGAGCACCAGCGTGTTGGCCGCGCCCGCCAGCTGCGCCCGCGCGGTGAGCTCGTCGGCCAGGCCGAGCGCCTCCCGCTTGAGCGGCATCGTCAGCGACAGCCCCCGCCACCCGGCGTCGAGCCCGGCCACGAACGCGCGCAGCCCGCCACCGGGGACCCGGCAGGCGTCGTACTCCCAGTCGAGGCCGAGCGCGGCGTAGCCGGCCCGGTGCAGCGCGGGTGAGAGCGAGTGGGCGATCGGGTCGCCCAGCACGGCGCAGCGCGTGACCATCAGCAGGCGTCGGAGGTTTCGCAGTACTTCTTGAACTCCGCCTTGTAGGTCAGGAACTCGTCGTAGTCCTCGGCGAACTTCGTCTCGCCCGTCTTCAGGTCGACCGTCACGTAGTAGAACCAGTCCCCCGACACCGGGTTCGCGGCCGCGTCGATGGCCGCGTCGCCGGGAGCCTCGATCGGCGTCGGCGGCAGCCCGCGGTTCAGGTAGGTGTTGTACGGCGTGGGGGTCTCCAGGTCGTCGGAGCTCAGCCCGACCCCGAGATCGCGCTGGAGGCCGTAGTTGACCGAGGCGTCGATCTGCAGCAGCCCGTTGGTCTCCTCGCCCTCGAGGCGGTTGTAGATGACCCGGGCGATCTTGGGCATGTCGTCCCCGCGGCCCTCGGCCTCCACCAGGCTGGCCACGATCATCAGCTCCGCCGGGGTGTAGCCCAGACGCTGGGCCGCGGCCTCGAGGCCGGCCTCGTCGGCCGCCTGGCGCCACCGGTCGACCATCGCGGTCAGGATCGAGCGCGGGGTGGCCTTCGGCCCGAAGTCGTACGTCGCGGGGAACAGGTAGCCCTCGGCTTCCCCGCCGGCGTAGTCCGGCAGCCCGATCGAACCGGGCTTGGCCAGCACCTTCTCGTAGGCGCCGCGCTTGAACTCGGTCTTCTCGGCCAGCAGGTCGAGGATGTCGTCGAGGCGCAGCCCCTCGGGGACCGTGACGAAGTTGCGCACCATGTTCTTGGGGTTCAGCAGCCCGGCGAGCGCCTCGCTGGCCGCCATCTTCTCGCGCAGCTCGTAGTAGCCCACCTGGATGGTGCTGCACTCGGGATCCGCGGAGCAGGCGTCGGTGAACGCCTCGGCCGAGGCCACCACTCCGGCGTCCTCCAGGCTGCGACCGATGTCGCCGCCGGTGTCGCCCTCCTGGACCTCGACGGTGACCGCGCCCTCCCCGGGGCCGGCATAGTCCTCGGGGTCTCCGAACTTGCCCTCGAGGGCGTCGATGCCCTTGCTCACCCCGACGAAGAGGCCGGCGACCAGGAGCGCCACGATCGCCAGGAACACCAGGCAGCCGACGGCGCCGCCGCGCTTCTTCTTGCGCCGCTGTCCACCGCGGGGGTGCTGCTCGGGCTCGTGCTCGCCGACCGGCAGCACGCTGACCGCCCCGTGGTCGGAGTAGTGGCCGGGCTCGGGCTCGGGGTCGGACTGCCCGAAGGGGATGGGCCCTGCGTCACTCATGAGTCTCCTCGACGATCTCGCCCGGCGCGCTCCCCGTAGCGCGCTCCGTGTCCAGCGCGTGCTGAAGGATCAGCACCGCTGCTGCCTGGTCCACCACCGCCCGGCGCTTGGCGCCCGAGCGCCCCTGCCCGCGGAGCATGGACTCAGCCGAGACAGTAGTCAAGCGTTCATCACACAACCTCACCGGCACCGGTGCAACCCGACGCGCCAGGCGAGCCGCGAACTCGCGGACCTTCGCGGCGGCCGGCCCCTCGCCGCCGGACAGCGAGCGGGGCAGCCCCATCACGATCTCCACGGCGCCCTCCTCGGCGAGGATGGCCGCGATCCGCTGCAGGTCTCCCCTGCCCCGGCGCACGGTCTCCACCGGCGTGGCCAGGAAGCCCGTCGGGTCGCTGCGCGCGACCCCGATCCGGGCGTCGCCGGGGTCGATGCCGAGTCGGACGCCGTGGCGCACCTCAGCCCTGCCCGCTTGAGGTGCCGAGCGTGCGGGCGACCTCGGCGCCGACGGCGGCCAGCGCCTGGTCGAGCTGGGTGGTGTCGGCGCCGCCGCCCTGGGCGACGTCGTCCTTGCCGCCGCCCTTGCCGCCGACGAAGGGGCCCACGGCCCGCACCAGCGCGTTGGCGCTGAGCCCGGCCCGGCGGCCCTCCTCGTTGACCGCGGCCACCACGGCGACCTTGCCGTCGTTGACCCCGAGCACCACCACGACGCCGGGACGTGCCGGAGCCAGCCGCCCGCGTACGTCGAGGGCCAGGGTGCGTACGTCGCCGCCGCCGGCGCCGTCGACGCGCTGCGCCACCACGGCTGCGCCCCCGACGTCGACGGCCGCGTCGGCGAGCGCGCCGGCCCCGGCCAGGACCTGGGCGACGCGGGCCTTCTCGAGCTCCTTCTCCGCCGTGCGCAGCCGCTCGACCATGTCGGCGACCCGGGCCACGACGTCGTCGGGCTGCGTCTTGAGCAGGCCGGTGAGCTGGCCGACCACGTCCCGCTCCTTGGCCAGGTAGGCGAAGCCCTCCAGCCCGGTCAGCGCCTCGACGCGCCGGTTGCCCGACCCGACGGACGACTCGGAGGTCACCACGATGGTGCCGACCTGGGAGGAGTGCTCGACGTGGGTACCGCCGCACAGCTCGCGCGACCAGGGGCCGCCGATCTCCACGACGCGGACCTTCTGGTCGTCGTAGGTCTCCCCGAACAGGGCGAGCGCGCCCCACTCGCGGGCCTCGGCCAGCGTCATGTACTGGGCGGCCACCGGCAGGTCCGAGCGCAGCGCGGCGTTGGAGACGTGCTCCACGTCCGCGATCTGCTGGGCGCTGAGCCCGGAGGTCCAGCCGAAGTCGAGGCGCAGGTAGCCGGGACGGTTGTAGGAGCCGGACTGCAGGGCGGTCGGGCCGAGCACCTCGCGCAGGGCGGCGTGCACCACGTGCGTGCCGGAGTGCGCCTGCCGGGCGCCGGTGCGCCACTCGCGGTCGACCTGGGCGTGGACCTGGCCGGCGGCGGCCGAGCCGAGCGCGAGCTCGCCGTCGACGACGCGGACCTGGTGCACGACCAGCCCGCGCACGGGGCGCTGCACGTCGAGCACCTCGAGCCGGCCGCCGTCGAACTCGATGATGCCCGCGTCGGCGGCCTGGCCGCCGGACTCGGCGTAGAACGGCGTCCGGTCCAGGACCAGCTCACCGACCTCGCCGTTCGCCAGGCTGCTCACCGGCCGTCCCCCGCTGAGCAGCGCCAGCGGGGTGGACTCGGTCTCCAGGGTCTCGTAGGCCAGCCAGTCGGTGGGGCCGCTGGCGTCGAGGATGCCGCGGTAGACCGAGGTGTCGGCGTGCTGGCCCTTCTTCGACTTCGCGTCGGCCTTGGCCCGTTCGCGCTGCTCGCTCATCAGGCTGCGGAAGCCCGCCTCGTCCACGCTCAGCCCGGCCTCGGCGGCCATCTCCAAGGTGAGGTCGATCGGGAAGCCGTAGGTGTCGTGCAGCGCGAACGCCTTGGCACCGGACAGGCTGGTCCCGCCGCCCTGCCGGACCTCGGCGGCCGCCTGGTCGAAGATCTGGGTGCCCGCCTGCAGCGTCTTGCGGAAGGCGTCCTCCTCGGCGTACGCGACCTGCGCGATGCGGTCCCAGCCGGTCTCCAGCTCGGGGTAGCCGAGCTTCATCCTCTCCATGCTGACCGGCATCAGCTCGGGCAGCGCGCGGTCCTCGTAGCCCAGCAGCCGCATCGAGCGGACGGCGCGGCGCAGCAGCCGGCGCAGCACGTAGCCGCGGGCCTCGTTGCCGGGGGTGACGCCGTCGCTGATCAGCATCATCGCGGAGCGGACGTGGTCGGCGACCACCCGGAAGCGGACGTCGTCGACCGGGTCGGCGCCGTAGCGGCGTCCCGACAGCTCCGCGGCCCGCTCGATCACCGGGAACATCTCGTCGATCTCGTACATGTTGTCCTTGCCCTGGAGCAGGTACGCGACCCGCTCCAGGCCGAGGCCGGTGTCGATGTTCTTCGCCGGCAGCGGGCCCTCGACGTCGAAGTCGTCCTTGGCGCGCACGGTGTGCAGGGACTCCTGCATGAAGACCAGGTTCCAGATCTCCAGGTAGCGGTCCTCGTCGACGATCGGCCCGCCCTCGCGGCCGTGCTCGGGACCGCGGTCGTAGTAGATCTCGCTGCACGGCCCGCCCGGTCCCGGGACGCCCATGTTCCAGTAGTTGTCGAGCAGCCCGCGGCGCTGGATACGCTCCAGCGGAAGCCCGGCGACGTTGCGCCAGATGTCGATGCTCTCGTCGTCGTTCTCCAGCACCGTGACCCAGATCCGCTCGGGGTCGAAGCCGTAGCCGCCCTCGCTCTGCGCACCGGTGATGAGCTGCCAGGCCAGCTCGATGGCGCCCTGCTTGAAGTAGTCGCCGAACGAGAAGTTGCCGCACATCTGGAAGAACGTGCCGTGCCGGGTGGTCTTGCCGACCTCCTCGATGTCGAGGGTCCGCACGCACTTCTGCACGCTCGTCGCGCGCTGGTAGGGAGCCGTCTCCTGGCCCAGGAAGTAGGGCTTGAACGGCACCATGCCGGCGTTGACGAACAGCAGCGTGGGGTCGTCGAGCAGCAGGGAGGCCGAGGGCACCACCTGGTGTCCGTTGCGCTCGAAGTGGGCAACGAACCGACGGCGGATCTCCGCGGTGTCCATCAGTGGATTTCCTTCTTGTGGCGGGGTGGGTTCAGGGAGGTGGGCGAGGGCTGCTCGGGGGCAGCCGGGGTGGTCGAGGAGGGGCCGAGGATCGCAGGGCCGCCGGTGACGAGTCCGAACCGATCGCGCAGCTCGTCCTCCTTCTCCACCTGGGCGGTGTGGACCTCCTCGCGGAACATCCGGGCGCCGACGGCGAGGGCACCGAGCCGGTCGCGCAGCCCGTCCACGCTCAGCGCCTCGGCGGCCCGACGGGCCCGGGTCAGGGCGTAGGCGCCGGCACCGGCCCCGGCGGCGAACCACAGGGCGCGACTCATGCGATCCTCCGCTGCTCGGCGTGCAGGTCGCGGCGGGCCTGCTTGATCTCGGCGCGGCGCTGGCGGCGGGCGCGCTTGACCTCGCGGCCCATCTCGAAGCGGATCCGGTTGCGGGTCTCGGGGGCCAACGCCCGGCGCACGCCGTACAGCAGGCCGGCGGCCTTGACCGCCGACTCGCGCGCCACCAGGTCGGCGAACAGCCGACCGTCGATGCGCCCGCCGACGCTGACGCCGGCCGGCAGCGCGTCCTCGGGCCGCTGCTCGCCGAGGCGGGTGATCACGTACTCGCGGTCGTCGCTGGCCACCGGCTCGGGCGGGCCGGCCAGGCGCCGCTCGATGGCGGCGAGGGACTCACGCAGTGCCGCGGTCTCGGCGCGCGCGGCCTCGAGGTCGCGGCGGGTCCGGTTGCGCAGGCGCAGCAGGAGCCAGCCCAGCACCAGCGCGAGGACCGCTGGCACCGCCACCGCGAGCACGGCCAATAGCTCCATCACAGTGCCAGACCCTATCGCCCGCCGCTAGCGCCGGGACTTCACGCCCCGGACCAGACGTCGAACCCGCTCCCAGCGCTCCTTGATCCCCGCCTCGGCCCCCAGCGAGGTGGGCCGGTAGTACTGCGCGTCGAGGATCACATCGGGGGCGTACTGCTGCTCGGCGATGCCGAACGGCTCGTCGTGGCTGTAGCGGTAGGTGGCCCCGTGGCCGAGCTTCTTGGCCCCCGAGTAGTGGGCGTCGCGCAGGTGGCTGGGCACCGGACCGATCTTCCCCGCCCGTACGTCGGCGCTCGCGGCGTCGATCGCGGTGATCACCGCGTTGGACTTGGGCGCCACCGCCAGGGCGATGGTGGCCTGCGCCAGGTTGAGCCGGGCCTCGGGCATCCCGATCAGCTGCACCGCCTGAGCGGCGGCCACGGCGGTGGTGAGCGCGGTGGGGTCGGCCAGGCCGATGTCCTCGCTGGCGAGGATGATCAGCCGCCGGGCGATGAAGCGGGGGTCCTCGCCGGCCTCCATCATCCGGGCCAGGTAGTGCAGCGCGGCGTCGGCGTCGGAGCCGCGCACCGACTTGATGAAGGCGCTGGTCACGTCGTAGTGCTGGTCGCCCTGGCGGTCGTAGCGCACCGCGGCCTGGTCCACGGCCGTCTCGGCGGTGGCCAGGTCGACGACCGACGAGCCCTTCGAGCGGGCGGCACCGGCGGCGGCCTCCAGATAGGTGAGCGAGCGGCGCGCGTCCCCGCCGGCCAGCCGGACGAGGTGCTCGCGGGCGTCCTCGTCGAGCTCCACCGCGCCGGCCAGCCCGCGCTCGTCGGCGAGCGCCTGGGCGATCACCGCCCGGATGTCGTCGTCGGTCAGCGACTGCAGACGCAGCAGCAGGCTGCGCGAGAGCAGCGGCGAGATCACCGAGAAGAACGGGTTCTCGGTGGTGGCCGCCACCAGCGTCACCCAGCGGTTCTCCACCCCGGGCAGCAGCGCGTCCTGCTGGGCCTTGCTGAAGCGGTGCACCTCGTCGACGAAGAGCACGGTCTCGCGTCCGCCGCGCACCAGCTCGGAACGCGCCGCGTCGATGGCTGCGCGGACCTCCTTGACGCCGGCCGCGACCGCGGAGACCTCCACGAAGCGACGGTCGGTCTGCTGGCTGACGATCGAGGCGATCGTGGTCTTGCCGGTCCCCGGAGGGCCCCACAGCAGCAACGACATCGACTGGTCGCCTTCGATCAGCCGGCGCAGCGGGGAGCCGTCCGCGCGCAGCTGCGCCTGCCCGACGAGCTCGTCGAGGGTGCGCGGACGCATCCGCACCGCCAGCGGCGCCGAGGCGTGGGTGTTGCCGGCAAGGGCACCGCCCCCGCCCGCTGCCGGGGTGCGGGCACCGCCCTGCGACACCTCGAACAGACCCTCCACGCCGTCAGCCTAGGCGACCCGCCGGCCGGCACCGTGCGCCGGGCTCAGCGCGACTCGAGCCCGGCCCGGCGTTGCCGCCGGACCGGGCTCGAGCTGGGCCGTGGCTCAGCGTCGCGACGCGGAGGCGACCATCGCCTCTTCGGCGAAGTGGCACGCGGACGGGTGCGACCCGCCCAGGTCGGGGCGCGCGATGAGCTGCGGCTCCTCCTGGGAGCAGATCTCCTTGGCCATCCAGCAGCGGGTGTGGAACCGGCAGCCCGTGGGCGGGTTCGCCGGCGAGGGCACGTCGCCGGAGAGCCGGATCTGCTGGCGCGTCCCGCGCAGGGCCGGGTCGGGCACCGGCACGGCCGAGAGCAGGGCCTGGGTGTAGGGGTGCGTGGGCCGCTCGTAGATCTCGTCCTCGGTGCCCAGCTCGGCGATCTTGCCCAGGTACATCACCGCGACCCGGTCGGAGATGTGGCGCACCACCGACAGGTCGTGGGCGATGAACACGTAGGCGAGCCCCAGCTCGCGCTTGAGGTTCTCCATCACGTTGATGACCTGCGCCTGCACCGACACGTCGAGCGCGGAGACCGGCTCGTCGCAGATCAGCACCTTGGGGTTCAGGGCGATGCCGCGGGCGATGCCGATGCGCTGACGCTGGCCGCCGGAGAACTGGTGCGGGTAGCGGGTGATGTGCTCGGGGCTCAGCCCGACCATCTCCATCAGCTCCTGCACCCGGGCCTTGCGCCCGGCCTTCGGGGTCACGTCCGGGTGGATGTCCAGCGGCTCCCCGATGATGTCGCCGACGGTCATCCGCGGGTTCAGCGAGGTGTAGGGGTCCTGGAACACGATCTGGATGTCGCGGCGCAACCGGCGCATCTCGCGCCGGCTCTGGGAGTACATGTCGACGCCGTTGAACTCCAAGGTGCCCTCGGTGGGCTCCTCCAGGCGCATCAGCAGCCGCCCCAGCGTGGACTTCCCACAGCCGGACTCGCCGACGACCCCGAGGGTCTCCCCCGCGCGCAGCTCGAAGTCGACGCCGTCGACGGCCTTGACGTGGCCGACGGTACGGCGCAGCAGGCCGTCCTTGAGCGGGTAGTGCTTCTTGAGCCCGACGGCTCTGAGGATCACCTCAGACATCGAGAACCTCCTCGGCGAAGTGGCAGCGACTACGCCTACCGGGCACCACCTCGCGCAGCGCGGGGTGCTCGACGCGGCAGACGTCCTGGGCGCGGTGGCAGCGGGGGTGGAAGGGACAGCCGCTCGGCATCGCGAGCAGGTTCGGCGGGAGGCCCTTGATCGCGAAGAGCTCCTTGCCCTTCTGGTCCAGGCGCGGGATGGAGGCGATCAGCCCCTCGGTGTAGGGGTGACCGGGGTTCGCGTAGAGCGGCCCGACGTCGGCGCGCTCCATGATCTGCCCGGCGTACATCACCGAGATGCGGTCGGCCACGTCGGCCACGACGCCCAGGTCGTGGGTGATCAGCATGAGCCCCATCCGGCGCTCCTCGCGCAGCTCCTGCAGCAGCGCCATGATCTGCGCCTGGACGGTGACGTCCAGGGCGGTGGTCGGCTCGTCGGCGATCAGCACCGCCGGGTCGAGCGCGATCGCCATCGCGATCATGATCCGCTGGCGCATGCCGCCGGAGAACTGGTGCGGGTAGGCCTTCACCCGCTCCTTGGCGGCCGGGATCTGCACCCGCTCCATCAGCCGGACGGCCCGCTCCAGGGAGTCGGACTTGTTCATGCCCTCGTGGACGCGGAACATCTCCGCGATCTGCCAGCCCACCGGGAAGACGGGGTTCAGCGCGGAGAGCGCGTCCTGGAAGATCATCGAGATCTCCGGGCCGCGCACCCGGCGCCGGTCCTTGTCGCTCATCTTCAGCAGGTCCTGGCCGCGGTAGCGGATCTTGCCGCGGGGGATGTGGGCCGGGGGCATGTCGAGGATGCCCATGATGGCCTGCGCCGTCACGGACTTGCCCGAGCCCGACTCACCGAGCACGGCGAGGGTCTCGCCCTCCTGGAGGTACAGGTCCACGCCGTTGATCGCGCGGGCCACCCCCTCGCGGGTGTGGAACTCCACGTGGAGGTCCTCGACCTCCAGCAGCGAGCCCTCGTAGGACCCGTTGGACTTGGAGGGACGTCCCATGGTTTCGGCTGTCATCGAATCACTTTCCGGTTCACCGCGACTTGGGGTCGAACGCGTCTCGCACCGCGTCGCCGAGCATGATGAACCCGAGGACGGCGAGGCTGAGGAACATGGCGGGGAACAGCAGGACGTGCGGCGCGGAGCGCATCGCGTTGGTCGCCTCGGAGATCATCACGCCCCAGGAGACGGTGGGCGGCTCCAGGCCGATGCCCAGGAAGGACAGCGCAGCCTCGGCCGAGATGAAGACACCGAGGTTGATCGTCGAGACCACGATCACCGGCCCCAGCGCGTTGGGCAGGATGTGCGAGGTGATGATCCGCAGCGGCGAAGCACCCAGGGCGCGGGCGGCCTGGACGTAGTCGTTGGGCTTGACCTGCAGCACCGACGAGCGCATCAGCCGGAAGAGGCTCGGCCAGCCGAGGACCACCAGCACCAGCACCACCTGGAAGACGATGGTGAAGTAGCCGGCGTCGTCGGTGCGCAGCGTCGACAGCAGGATGATCGCGCCGAGCAGCAGCGGGATCGCGAAGAAGATCTCGGCGAACCGGCTGATCAGCGCGTCGATCCAGCCGCCGTTGTAGCCGCCGACGAGGCCGAAGAACGAGCCCAGCACCGCGGTGCCGATGGTCGCGAACAGGCCGACCAGGATCGAGGCGCGGGCGCCGTAGATGCAGCGGGCGTAGATGTCGTAGCCCTGGGTGTCGCGCCCGAACCAGGCGTCACCGCTCGGGGTGGCGCGGGCCTCGGACAGGATGAACTCGCGGGGACCGGTGTTGGTGAACAGCGAGGGCCAGATGGCCATCACCACGAACACGGCGATGATGCTCGCCGAGATCCAGAACATCGGCTTGCGACGCAGCTCGCCCCAGGCCTGTCCCCGCAGGGACTGGCCGCCGGCGGTGCTGCGGGCCGCGGGGGCCTCGTCGGGGCCCCCCACGAGCGGGCCGGCGTGGCCGCCCGTCGCGAGAGTCTCGTTGATGTCAGTCATGGCTGATCCTCGGGTCGAGTACGCCGTACAGCAGGTCCACGATGAGGTTGGCGAGCAGGTAGATCAGCACCAGCGCCGTGACCGCACCGACGACGGCGATCCCGTCGCGCTGGTGGATGCCCTGGAAGATGTAGTTGCCGACACCGGGGATGTTGAAGATGCCCTCGGTGATGATCGCGCCACCGAGCAGGGCGCCGAAGTCGTAGCCCAGGAAGGTGACGACCGGGATCATCGAGTTGCGCAGCGCGTGGACGCCGACCACCCGGCCCCGGCTCAGGCCCTTGGCGGTGGCGGTACGGATGTAGTCGGACTTCATGTTGTCCGCGAGGTTCGTGCGCATCAACCGGGCCAGGTAGGCCAGCGACGTCGAGGCCAGCACGAAGGCCGGGAGGAACAGGTCGTAGAACGTGGCGTCCATGGAGACGGTGACCGGGAACCAGCCCGCGCGCACGCCGAGGTAGAGCTGGGCGACGCGGCCGATCACGAACACCGGGATCGAGATCACGAACAGCGTGCTGACCAGCACCAGGCCGTCCACGAACCCGCCTTTTCGCAACCCGGCGAGGACGCCGGCCAGGACTCCGATCACGGCCTCGATCACGAGGGCCATGGCGCCGAGCTTGGCGGTGACCGCGAAGCGCTCGGAGAGCTCCTCGCTGACCGGGTTGCCGTAGCGGTTCTCGCCGAAGTCGCCCTGGACGACGTTGCCGAGGTACTTCACGTACTGGACGACCAGCGGGTCGTCGAGGTTGTACTTCTCACGGAACTGCGCGACGTAGGCATCCGAACAGGGTCGTTCGCCGCACTTGCCGGCCGTGGGGTCGCCCGGCATGGCGAACACCATCGCGTAGATGAGGAACGTCGCACCGAGAACGACCGGGATCATCTGCAAGAGCCGGCGGGCGATGTAGTTGCCCATCTTGCCTCCGTCGTTTCGATCTCGTCACAAAGCGCGCGGCCAAGCCGCGCGCGGTCGGGGGGAATTGTTGCATCAGCGGAACAATGTCCCACTGACCGGGGGTGTGCTGGCCGCTTACCGCGACCAGCACACCCCCGTATCAATGCTGGGTCAACCCAGTGTCAATGCTGGATCGACCCAGTGTCATTGCTGGATCAAGCCACTGTCACTTGAGGGTGACGTTGGCGTAGTCCGGGACACCGAACGAGTTGACGGCAACCTCGTTCACGCTGTCCGACCAGCCCACGTTGGCCGTGGAGTACCACAGCGGGATGACGCGCATGTCCTCGGCCAGGCGAAGCTCGGCCTCCTGGTACTTGGCGTTGGCCTCGTCCAGGGACTCGGCGGCAGCGCCCTCCTTGGTCAGGCGGTTGAAGTCGGCGTCGTCGAAGTCGTAGTAGTTCGACGCCGCGCCCTTGGCGTACAGCGGCACGAGGAAGTTCTCGATGGACGGGTAGTCCATCTGCCAGCCCGAGCGGAACATGCCCTTGGTCTTGCGCTCGTCCAGGTCGGTGAGGAAGGTCGCGAAGTCGACCGTCTTCTTGACCGTGCACTCGACGCCCAGCGCCCCCTTGATGGAGTTGCAGGCAGCCTCGGCCCAGGGGCCGTGGTCCGCGTCGCCGTTGACCGTGATGGTCAGCGCGTCGCCCTTGTAGCCACCGGCGGCCTCGAGGGTCTCCTTGGCCTTCTCCGGGTCGTAGACACAGGCGTCGCCGCACTGGTCGGCCTTGTAGCCGTCGACGACGGGCGAGACCCAGCCGGTGGCGGGCTCACGCGAGCCGGCGAAGATCTGGTCGATGATCTCCTGGCGGTTGATCGCCATCGAGATGGCCTTGCGGACCTCGGGGTTCGCCAGGTTCTTGTCCACGTCGGGGTTGATGCCGAGCAGCTGGATCACGCCGACCTCACGGGTGGTGCCGCGGTCGGAGAGGTCCTGCAGCCACTGGTCGCCGGTGAGGACGTCGGTGGGGATCTCGTTGGTGATGTCCAGCTCGCCGCTGACGACCTCGTTGTAGGCCGCGTTGGAGTCGGTGTAGATCCGGAACGTGATCTGGTCGACCTTGCCGGCGAAGTCACCGGAGTACTCCGGGTTCTTGCTCACCACGATCTGCTGGTTCTTGTCCCAGGTGTCGACCTTGTAGGGGCCGGCTCCGATGGGAGCCTCACCGAAGGCCTCGGGGTCCTCGAAGAAGGACTCCGGAAGCGGGGCGAAGGCGGTGTAGCCCAGACGCACGGGGAGGTTCGAGACCTTCTCGGTGGTCTTGATCGTGAAGGTCTTGTCGTCGACGACCTTGAGGCCCGAGAGCTCCTTGGCGGCCGGCTCCTTCTTGCACTCCTCGTCGGCGCACTGCATGTCCGCGTAGCCCTCGAAGGGCTCGAAGAAGTAGTTGGCCTGGTAGCCGTTGGGGCCGTAGGCGGCGTAGTTCCACGCGTCGACGAAGCTGGCCGCCGTGACGGGGGTCCCGTCGGAGAAGTTGTAGTCGTCCTTGATGGTGACCGTGAACGTCTGGTTGTCGTCGGTCTCGATGGACTCGGCGATGTCCATCTCCGGCTCGGCGTTCTCCACGTTGTAGTGGACGAGCTTGGAGGTGGTCACGTCGAGGACGTCACCACCGCAGGTCTCGGCCGTGTTCTGCGGGACGAGCGGGTTCTCCGGGTTGCATCCGCGAACGACGATCTCACCGCCCGAGCCCCCGTTGCTGCCCTCGGCATTGTTCTTGTCGTCGTCATCGCCCGATCCACAAGCCGACGCAACGAGCGTCAAGGCAGAGACGGCGACGACAGCCATGGAGCGGGAAACGCGTCGCATGTATGTCCTCCTTCTGATGGCAAATCACGTGCTCGATGTCCGAGCGCTGGACCGGACTCTATGTGCCCGGGCGTGCCGGATCGATCACTCGCGCGTAACGATCCGGACACGGGTGCGGGTATCGGGGTTTGGCCGATCAGCCCTCGGACGGGTTTTCCTGCGCCGGCTTGGCGTCCACACCGGCTTCTTTGCGCTGTGCGGGCGTGATCGGCGCAGGAGCCGACGTCAGTGGATCGTAGCCTCCGCCGGACTTCGGGAAGGCGATGACGTCGCGGATCGAGTCCGCCCCCGCGAGGATCGCGGCGATGCGGTCCATCCCGATCGCGATGCCGCCGTGCGGCGGGGCGCCGTACTTGAGGGCGTCGAGCAGGAACCCGAACTTCTCGTCCGCCTCCTCGTCGGTGATTCCCATCACCGCGAAGACCCGCTTCTGGACGTCCTCGCGGTGGATCCGGATCGAGCCGCCCCCGAGCTCGCTGCCGTTGCAGACGATGTCGTAGGCGTAGGCCAGCGCGGAGCCGGGGTCGCGGTCGAAGGTGTCGACGAACTCCGGCTTGGGGCTGGTGAACGCGTGGTGGACGGCCGTCCAGGACCCTGCGCCGACGGCCACGTCGCCGCTGGCCACGGCCTCCGAGCTCGGCTCGAACAGCGGCGCGTCCACGACCCAGGTGAAGGCGAACGCGCTCTCGTCGATCAGCCCGCCGCGGCGGCCGATCTCCAGGCGCGCGGCGCCGAGCAGCGCACGGCTGGACTTGGTGGCGCCGGCAGCGAAGAAGATGCAGTCGCCGGGCGCGGCGCCGACGTGGGCGGCCAGGCCGGCCTTCTCCTCGTCGGTGATGTTCTTGGCCACCGGGCCGGTCAGCGAGCCGTCCTCCTGGACCAGCACGTAGGCCAGGCCCTTGGCGCCGCGCTGCTTGGCCCACTCCTGCCAGGCGTCGAGCTTCTTGCGCGGCTGGCTGGCGCCGCCGGGCATCACCACCGCGCCGACGTACTCGGCGTTGGCCGGGGAGAACACCCGGAACGGGGTGTCCTTGAAGTACTCGGTGCACTCGACGAGCTCCAGGCCCATCCGCAGGTCGGGCTTGTCGGAGCCGAAGCGCGCCATCGCGTCGGCGTAGGTCATCCGCGGGATCGGCCGCGGGATCTCGACGTCGATGAGCCGCCACATCGAGGCCAGGATCTCCTCCATCAGCTCGATGACGTCGTCCTGCTCGATGAAGCTCATCTCGATGTCGAGCTGGGTGAACTCGGGCTGCCGGTCGGCGCGGAAGTCCTCGTCGCGGTAGCAGCGCGCGATCTGGTAGTAGCGCTCCATGCCGGCCACCATCAGCAGCTGCTTGAACAGCTGCGGGCTCTGCGGCAGCGCGTACCAGCTGCCCGGGTGCAGTCGGGCCGGCACCAGGAAGTCGCGGGCGCCCTCGGGGGTGGAGCGGGTCAGCGTGGGCGTCTCGATCTCGACGAACTCGTGGCCCTCGAGGACGTCGCGCGCGGCCTTGTTGATCTTGCTGCGCAGGCGCAGGGCGTGGTTGGGCCCGCTGCGGCGCAGGTCGAGGTAGCGGTGCTTGAGGCGCACCTCCTCCCCCACGTCGACGTGGTCGTCGATCGGGAACGGCAGCGGGGCGGAGGTGCTGAGCACCTCGACTCCCCCGTCCGCGTCCGCGATGACCTCGATCTCGCCGCTGGGCAGGTTGGGGTTGGCGTTGCCCTCGGGGCGCAGCGAGACCGTGCCGGTGATCTTCAGGCAGTACTCGTTGCGCAGGCTGTGCGCGACGGCCTCGTCACGCACCACCACCTGGACCACGCCGCTGGCCTCGCGCAGGTCGAGGAACGCGACGCCACCGTGATCGCGCCTGCGGCCCACCCACCCGGCGAGGGTGACGGTCTGGCCGACGTGCTCGGCGCGCAGGGCGCCGGCGTCATGGGTGCGGATCACGAGAGTTGCTCCTTGGTGGGGGTCGGTACTGCGGTGTCAGGGGTGTCCGGGGTGTCTGCGGTCGGCGCGGGGGCCGAGCCGGGGGCGACCAGGTCGCGCAGGGTCGCGACGAGGTCGTCGAGGGCGACGCTGCGCTGCTCGCCGGTGTCCATCTCCTTGAGCTGGGCGGTGCCCTGCTCGAGGTCGCGCTCGCCGAGTACGACGACGTAGGCCGCCCCCGACTTGTCCGCGGCCTTCATCGCGCCCTTGAGCCCGCGCCCGCCGAAAGCCTGGTCGGTGCGGACGCCAGCGCGGCGCAGCTCGGTGGCGAGCAGGGCGGCCCGGCCGCGGGCGGCGCCCAGCGGTACGACGTACGCGTCGAGGGCGCGAGCCGGTCCGACCGCGAGTCCCTCGGCCTGGCAGGCGAGGAAGGTGCGGTCGAGGCCCAGCCCGAAGCCGATCCCGGACAGCTCCTGGCCGCCGAGCTCGGCCATCAGGCCGTCGTAGCGACCGCCGCCGCCGATCCCGGACTGGGCGCCGAGGCCGTCGTGGACGAACTCGAAGGTGGTGCGGGTGTAGTAGTCGAGGCCGCGGACCAGCCGCGGGCTCAGCGTGTACGGCGTGCCGGCGGCGTCGAGCAGCGCGCGCACCTCGCCGAAGTGCTCGGCGCAGTCCGCGCACAGGTGGTCGAGCATCAGCGGCGCCTCGCCGAGCTGGGCCTGCACCTCGGGGCGCTTGTCGTCGAGGACGCGCAGCGGGTTGAGCACCGAGCGCTCCCGGGTCGCCTCGTCGAGGTCGAGGCCGGCGAGGAAGGCGGTGAGCCGCTCGCGGTAGCCGGGCCGGCACTCGCGACAGCCCAGCGAGGTCAGCTCGGTGCGGTAGCCGGTCAGCCCCAGGGAGCGGTAGCCGTCGTCGGCGATCGCGATCACCTCGGCGTCCAGGGCCGGGTCGTCGGAGCCGATCGCCTCGATGCCGAACTGCTGGAGCTGGCGGTAGCGGCCGTGCTGGGGGCGCTCGGCGCGGAAGAACTGCCCGGCGTACCAGAGCTTCACCGGCAGCTGGCCGCGGTCCAGGCTGTGCTCGATGACGCTGCGCATCACCCCGGCGGTGCCCTCGGGGCGCAGCGTCAGCGAGCGGCCGCCGCGGTCGGTGAAGGTGTACATCTCCTTGGAGACCACGTCGGTGGACTCCCCCACCCCGCGCACGTAGAGCGCGGTGTCCTCGAAGACCGGCAGCTCGATGTAGCCGTAGCCGGCGTTGATGGCCGGCGCGGAGAGCGCCGCCTGGATCGCCAGCCAGGCCGCCGAGGCGGGGGGAAGGTATTCGGGCACGCCCTTGGGTGCCGCGAGCTTGGGCAACATGTGATTCACAGACCTCGGGTGACTCGGCCTGCGGACCCGGTCTCGCCGGGGGACTCGATGAGCTCACGCAGGAAGGGGTTGGTGGCGCGCTCGCGACCGATCGACGTCTGCTCGCCGTGCCCGGGCAGCACCACGATGTCGTCGGACAGCGGCAGCACCTTGTCGGTCAGGCTGCGCAGCATCGTGGGATGGTCCCCGCCGGGCAGGTCGGTGCGCCCGATCGAGCCGGCGAAGAGCAGGTCGCCGGAGAACATCAGCTCGGAGATCTCCGGCTGGCCCGCCGCCGCGCCGTACGGCGTGCGGAAGGTGACCGACCCCTCGGTGTGGCCGGGGGTGTGGTCCACGACGAAGGTCAGCCCGGCGATCTCCAGGCTCTGGGCGTCGCCGAGCTCGCGGACGTCGTCGGGCTCGGCCCAGGTGTAGTCGCCGCCCAGGAGCATCTGGGTGCTCTCGCGCGACATGCCGGCCATCGGGTCGGTGAGCAGGTGCCGGTCGCGGGGGTGGATCCACGCGGTGGCGTCGTAGGTGCCGGCCACCGGGGCCACCGACCACATGTGGTCGATGTGTCCGTGGGTGACCAGGACGGAGACCGGCTTGAGCCGGTGCTCGCGCACCACCTCCGCGACGCCGGCGGCGGAGTCCTTGCCGGGGTCGATGACGACGCACTCGTTGCCCGCCCCGGTCGCGACGACGTAGCAGTTCGTCCCCCAGGGACCGGCAGGAAACCCAGCGATCAGCACCCAGGCAGACTACCGAGCGCGACAACGTTCCGTCGCATCGGTTCTGGGCACCGGACAGGGCGAGGGCGGGCACGTTGCGCGGTCGATCGCTAGCATGGGCGCCTGCCACCGTTCGGCCGAGTGAAGAGGATTACCAGTGACGGGTCAAGAGTGGGGTCGAGTCGCCGAGGATGGCACGGTCTACGTGCGCACCTCCGATGGCGAGCGCTCCGTGGGGCAGTACCCCGAAGGCACCCCTGAGGAAGCACTGAAGTTCTTCACCGAGCGGTACGCCGCGCTCGCCTTCGAGGTGGAGCTGCTGGAGAAGCGGATCGTCTCGGGGGTGATGACGCCGGAGGAGGCCGCCGAGTCGGTGACGAAGGTGCGCGCCCAGGTGACCGGGGCCAACGCCGTCGGCGACCTCGAGGGGCTCGCCACCCGCCTGGACGCGCTCGGGGAGGTGATCGAGGCCCAGCGCGAGGCGCGGAAGGCGGAGAAGGCCGAGAAGCTCGCCGCGTCGCGGGTCGAGAAGGAGCGCATCGTCGCGCAGGCCGAGAAGCTGGCCGCCGGCAACGACTGGCGCAACGGCGCCAACCGGCTGCGCGAGCTGCTCGAGGAGTGGAAGGCGCTGCCCCGCCTCGACCGCCCCTCCGACGACACCCTGTGGCGGCGCTTCTCCACCGCCCGCACCGCCTACACCCGCCGGCGCAAGTCGCACTTCGCCGAGCAGCACGAGAAGCGCGACGCGGCCAAGGCGATCAAGGAGCGGCTCGCGGCCGAGGCCGAGACCCTGGCCACGTCCACCGAGTGGGGTCCGACCGCCGGCCGGTTCCGTGACCTGATGCGCGACTGGAAGGCCGCCGGGCCGGCCCAGCGCGAGATCGACGACGCCCTGTGGAAGCGGTTCCGCGGCGCCCAGGACGCCTTCTTCGGCGCCCGCGACGCCTCCAACGCCGAGCTGGACCGCGAGTTCGCGGCCAACGCCGAGGTCAAGGAGAAGCTCCTGATCGAGGCCGAGGCGCTGCTCCCGGTCGGCGACGTCGAGGCCGCCAAGCGCTCCTTCCGCGACCTGGCGGACCGCTGGGACGCCGCCGGCAAGGTCCCCCGCGACCGGATCAAGGACCTCGAGGCCCGGATGCGCAAGGTCGAGCAGGCGATCCGCACCGTCGAGGACGAGCAGTGGAAGCGCTCGAACCCGGAGAAGTCCGCCCGCGCCGACGACATGGTCACCAAGCTGGAGAAGGCGATCGCCGACGTCGAGACCCAGCTCGACTCCGCCCGCGCCGGCGGCGACGCGAAGAAGATCAAGGACCTCGAGGAGAACCTCGCCTCGCGCCAGGCCTTCCTGGACATGGCCCGCAAGGCCGCCGAGGAGTTCAGCGGCTGAGTTTGTGGGCGGGCGCGGCGCGGCGCCCGGCGGGTGGCGCGCGGCGCTCGGCGGATGGCGCGGCGCCCGGCGGATGGCGCGGCGCCCGGCGGATGGCGCGGCGCCCGGCGCTCGCCGTACTGGGCACGTGAAACCCGCACTTCCCACGTGTTGCAACGTGTGGGAAGTGCGGGTTTCACGAGTTAACTCGTGAATGCCACACCCGGCGCTACCACTCAAGCCACTTGCGCCCCACACAAAGCGCCCGCCTCACCCCAGCCGAACTGACCACACGAAACCCCCACTTCCCACGTGTTGCAACATGTGGGAAGTGCGGGTTTCACGAGTTAACTCGTGAATCCCGCGGCGAGCGCCACCCCTACTGCGTCACCCGGTACGCGTCGAACACCCCCGGCACCGTGCGCACGGCGCGCAGCACCGAGTCGAGGTGCTTGGCGTCGGCCATCTCAAAGGTGAAGCGGCTCTTGGCGACGCGGTCGCGGGTGGTGCTCAGCTGGGCGCTGAGGATGTTCACGTGGACGTCCGAGAGCGCCATCGTGATGTCGGAGAGCAGCCGGGCCCGGTCGAGCGCCTCGACCTGGATGTTGACCAGGAACGTCGAGAGCGCGGTGGGCGCCCACTCCACGTCGAGGAGTCGCTCGGGCTGGTTGGTGAGCGCGGTGGCGTTGGTGCAGTCGCGACGGTGCACCGAGACTCCCCCGCCCTTGGTGACGAAGCCCAGGATCGGGTCCGGCGGCACCGGGGTGCAGCACTTGGCCAGCTTGACCCACACGTCGGCGACGCCCTTGACGATGACGCCGGTGTCGCCGGGCGTGGTCGCCTTGGACCGCGACCGGCGGTGGGTGATGTTGATGCCCTCGGCCAGGTCCTCCGCGGCACCGGCGGGCCCGCCGTGCACCTCGAGCACGTGGCGTACGACGGCCTGGGCGCTGAGGTTGCCCTCCCCCACCGCGGCGTAGAGCGCGGTCACGTCGGCGAGCTTGTAGTGGGCCGCCGCCGCCGAGAGCGTCTCGTACGAGAGCAGCCGCTTGAGGGGCAGCCCCTCCTTGCGCATCAGCCGGGCGATCTGGTCCTTGCCGCGCTCGATGGCCTCGTCGCGGCGCTCCTTGGTGAACCACTGCCGGATCTTGGAGCGGGCCCGCGGCGACTTCACGAACGTCAGCCAGTCGCGCGAGGGCGCGGCGCTGTCGGACTTGGAGGTGAAGACCTCGACCACGTCGCCGTTCTCGAGCGTGGACTCCAGCGGGACCAGGCGGCCGTTGACCCGGGCGCCGATGGTGCGGTGCCCGACCTCGGTGTGTACGGCGTAGGCGAAGTCGACCGGTGTGGCGCCGACGGGCAGCGCGATCACGTCGCCGCGCGGGGTGAAGACGTAGACCTCGGCGCGGTTGATCTCGAAGCGCAGCGACTCCAGGAACTCGCCCGGATCCTCGACCTCGCTCTGCCAGTCGAGGAGCTGGCGCACCCAGGTCATGTCGTCGACGTCGCCGCGGCGCTCGGTGTCGACGCCGGCGCGCCCGTTCTCCTTGTACTTCCAGTGCGCAGCGACGCCGTACTCGGCGCGGCGGTGCATCGCGAAGGTGCGGATCTGCAGCTCGACGGGCTTGCCCTGCGGACCGATCACGGTCGTGTGCAGCGACTGGTACATGTTGAACTTGGGCAGCGCGATGTAGTCCTTGAACCGGCCGAGGACCGGGTTCCACCGGGCGTGCAGGACGCCGAGCGCGGAGTAGCAGTCGCGGTCCTCCTCGACCAGGATCCGGATCCCGACCAGGTCGTAGATGTCGGTGAACTCGCGTCCGCCGACGATCATCTTCTGGTAGATCGAGTAGTAGTGCTTGGGCCGCCCGGTGACGCGGGCCTTGACCCGGGCCTCCTTGAGATCGGCCTCCACCTGGGCGATCACCTCGGCCAGGAACTGATCGCGCGAGGGCGCCCGCTCGGCGACCATCCGGACGATCTCGTCGTAGATCTTCGGGTGCAGGGTCGCGAACGCGAGGTCCTCGAGCTCCCACTTGAGGGTGTTCATGCCGAGGCGGTGGGCCAGCGGCGCATAGATGTCGAGCGTCTCGCGGGCCTTGCGCTCCTGCGTCTCCTGCTTGACGTAGCGCAGCGTGCGCATGTTGTGCAGGCGGTCGGCGAGCTTGATCACCAGCACCCGGATGTCGCGCGACATCGCGACGATCATCTTGCGGATCGTCTCGGCCTGGGCGGAGTCGCCGTACTTGACCTTGTCGAGCTTGGTCACGCCGTCGACCAGGCGGGCCACCTCGTCGCCGAACTCCTCGCGCAGCTGGTCGAGCGTGTACGGCGTGTCCTCGACCGTGTCGTGCAGCAGCGCGGCCACCAGCGTGGGCTCGGTCATCCCGATGTCGGCGAGGATGGTGGTCACCGCGAGCGGGTGGGTGATGTAGGGGTCGCCGCTCTTGCGGGTCTGCGTCCCGTGCATCTTCTCCGCGACCAGGTAGGCGCGCTCGAGCAGCGCCAGGTCGGCCTTGGGGTGGTTCGCGCGCACGGAGCGGAAGAGCGGCTCCAGGACCGGGTTGCCGCTCTGGGCCCGCGTGCCGATGCGGGCCAGCCGGGCTCGCATGCTGCGCGTCGACGTGCCGGCCGGCTGGGGCGCACGTTCGCGCAACGGCGGAACGTCGCGATCCTCGGTCATTGGCACAGTCTAGGGCTCGGCCGCAGCGGGAGTCGAAAGTGTGGTGCGCGCTCGCTCAGACGGCCGTCACGACCCTCAGGTCGGTGTCGCCCAGGGCGTCACGACCAGAGAGGAACGTGAGCTCCAGCAGCACCGCGATGGCGTGGACCTCGCCGCCGCAGGCCCGCACGAGGTCCTGGGTGGCGGCGAGGGTGCCGCCGGTGGCGAGCACGTCGTCGACGAGCAGCACGCGCTCGCCGGGGGCGATCGCGTCGCGGTGCATCTCCAGGGTGGCCTGGCCGTACTCGAGGTCGTAGGAGACCGCGTGCGTCTCGCGCGGCAGCTTGCCGACCTTGCGCACCGGCACGAACCCGACGCCGAGGGCGAGCGCGACCGGGGCGCCGAGAATGAAGCCACGCGCCTCCATGCCGAGCACCTTGTCGACGACCGGGTGGCCCTGCTCGTCGCGCCCGGCCTCGGCCAGCGCCTCGATCACGGTGGTGAACGCCGTGTGGTCGGCGAGCAGCGGAGTGATGTCCTTGAAGATGACGCCCGGCTTGGGGAAGTCGGGGACGTCGGGCACGAAGCGCGACATGGCCTCGCCGGCGCGCAGCAGCACGTCGCTGGGGCTCACGGAGAGCTCACGGCTCCTTGCGGAGGTTGGGGCCCTGGTCGGGGCGCTCGGCGGAGGCGTCCGGGTGCTCCACCTCGGCCGGGGCCTCGAGCTCGTCGGCCTCGGCGACCGGCTCGCTCAGCACGTTGGCGATGGCCCCGCGGGCCACCTCGAGCACGGTGCCCGGAGCGACCTCGATGTGCAGCCGGTCGGCGGCCTCGGTGCTCTGCACGGTCCCGAAGATGCCGGAGGAGAGCATCACGCGGTCGCCGGCGGCGAGCCCGCTCTGCATCTGGCTGAGCTGCTTCTGACGACGCGAGGCGGGACGGATCATCAGCAGCCAGAAGATCACCGCGATGGCGATGATGGGCAGGAACTCCACGACAGGGGGCCTTTCGGATGTACAACGGGTGAGCACGGAGGGCAGCGACGCCACGCTCCGATGAGCCAGTCTAGTCCGGGAGCCGGGCCACAGCCGCACCCGCGCGACGTCCGCGCCGCCGCTCCCGGCGGCGGCCGCGGCCGACTCACTCGTCGAAGAGGGGCTCGTCTCCTGCCGGGTACGCCGACGGCGGCGCGGTCAGCCCGAGGTGCTGCCAGGCGGCCGGGGTGGCCACCCGCCCGCGCGGGGTGCGGGCCAGGAAGCCCATCCGGACCAGGAACGGCTCGGCGACCTCCTCGACGGTCTCGCGCTCCTCGCCGACGGCCACGGCCAGCGTGGAGACGCCGACCGGTCCACCGCCGAAGCGGCGGCACAGCACGTCGATCACCCCCCGGTCGAGCCGGTCCAGGCCGCACTGGTCCACCTCGTAGAGATCCAGCGCGGCGTGGGCGATCGGCAGGCTGACCACCCCGTCGGCGCGGACCTGCGCGTAGTCGCGCACCCGGCGCAGCAGCCGGTTGGCGATCCGCGGGGTGCCCCGGGAGCGCGACGCGATCTCGGCGGAGCCCTCGTCGGTCAGCTCCACCCCGAGCAGGCCGGCGGAGCGGCGCACGATCAGGTCGAGCTCGGCGGGCTCGTAGAACTCCAGGTGGGCGGTGAAGCCGAACCGGTCGCGCAGGGGGCCGGGCAGCAGGCCGGCGCGGGTGGTGGCGCCGACCAGCGTGAACGGCGGGATCTCGATCGGGATGGCGGTGGCGCCGGGGCCCTTGCCGATGACGACGTCGACGCGGAAGTCCTCCATCGCCATGTAGAGCATCTCCTCGGCCGGGCGCGACATCCGGTGGATCTCGTCGACGAAGAGGACGTCGCCCTCGTTCATGCCCGACAGGATCGCGGCGAGGTCGCCGGCGTGGGTGATCGCCGGGCCGCTGGTCAAGCGCAGCGGCGTGCTCATCTCGGCGGCGATGATCATCGCCAGCGTGGTCTTGCCCAGTCCCGGCGGCCCGGAGAGCAGCACGTGGTCGGGCGCGCGCCCACGCTGGCGGGCCGCCTCCAGGACCAGCCCGAGCTGCTCGCGCACGCGGGTCTGGCCGACCACCTCGTCGAGGCTGCGCGGGCGCAGCGCGGCCTCGACGGCGCGCTCGTCGCCCTCTGCCTCGGCGGCCGTCAGCGAGCGCAGGTGCGCCTGCTCGGCGGCGGCCAGCTCGTCGACGTCCTCGTCGGAGTAGTCCATCTCAGGCCTTGCTCAGCGTGCGCAGCGCGGCGCGCAGCAGGGCGCCGACGTCCGGGGCGTCGCCGGCGTCAGGGGCGACCGACTCGACGGCCTTGTCGGCCTCCTTGGCCGACCAGCCCAGTCCGACCAGGCCCTGGTGGACCTGCTCGCGCCAGGCGGCGGCCGGGGCCGCGGCGCCGGGGCGGGCTCCGGAGCCGGTGGGCGGGCCGATGCGGTCCTTGAGCTCGAGGATGATCCGCTGGGCGCCCTTCTGGCCCACGCCGGGGACCCGGGTGAGCGTCTTGACGTCCTCGGCGGCCACCGCGCGGCGCAGGTCGTCGGGGCTGAGCACGGCGATCATCGCCTGGGCGAGCTTGGGGCCGACGCCGGAGGCGGTCTGCACCAGCTCGAAGACGGCCTTCTCGTCGGAGTCGAGGAAGCCGAACAGCGTCAGGGAGTCCTCGCGCACCACCATGCTGGTGGGCAGCGTCGCCTGCTGGCCGGGGCGCAGGGTGGCCAGCGTGCCGGGCGTGCACATCAGCTCGAGGCCGACGCCGCCGACCTCCACCACGGCGCTGCTCAGCGTGACGGCGGCGACCTCGCCGCGCACGAACGCGATCATCTCTTCCTCCCTGCCGCAGCCACGGCTGCGTCGATGCGGGCCTGGGCGCCTCCGCGCCAGATGTGGGTGATCGCCAGCGCCAGCGCGTCGGCGGCGTCGGCGGGCTTGGGTGGCGCGGAGAGCCGCAGGATCCGGGTCACCATCGCACCGACCTGCGCCTTGTCGGCGCGTCCACTGCCGGACACCGCCGCCTTGACCTCGCTGGGGGTGTGCAGCGCGACCGGCAGGCCCCTGCGGGCCGCGCAGACCATCGCGATGCCGCTGGCCTGGGCGGTGCCCATCACGGTGCTGACGTCGGAGCGGGCGAAGACCCGCTCGATGGCGACCGCGTCGGGCTGGAACTCGTCGAGCCAGGCGTCGACGCCGTTCAGGATCGTCACCAGCCGGATCGGCACCGGCTCCGATGCCGAGGTGCGCAGCACGTTGACGTCGATCATCGTCAACGGCCGGCCGACCTCTCCGTCGACGACTCCCATCCCGCAGCGGGTGAGTCCGGGATCGATCCCGAGGACACGCATCAAGCCAGCCTTCCGTCCGAACACCTGTTCGGAGGAACGCTATCGCGGGCCCCCCGCCTTACGGCGCAGGACACGCGGGGCGTCAGTCCTCCTCGAGCTCGGCCATCACCTCGTCGGAGACCGAGTGGTTGGCGAACAGGTTCTGCACGTCGTCGAGGTCCTCCAGGACGTCGACCAGGCGGAACATCTTCGCCGCCGCGTCCTTGTCGAGCTCGACCTGCAGGTCGGGCACGAACGAGGCGTCGGCGGAGTCGTAGTCGATGCCGGCGGCCTGCAGGGCGGTGCGCACCGCGACCAGGTCGGTGGCCTCGGAGATCACCTCGAAGGCGTCACCCAGGTCGTTGATGGTGTCGGCGCCGGCGTCCAGGGTGGCCTCGAGGAGGTCGTCCTCGGTGACGGTCTTGCCGTCCTGCTCGGCGGGCACCACCACGACGCCCTTGCGGTGGAAGAGGAACGACACCGACCCCGGGTCGGCCAGCGAGCCGCCGTTGCGGGTCATCGCGGTGCGGACCTCCATCGCGGCGCGGTTCTTGTTGTCGGTGAGGCACTCGATGAGCATCGCGACGCCGCTGGGCCCGTAGCCCTCGTACATGATCGTGGAGTAGTCCGCGCCACCCGCCTCGGCGCCCGAGCCGCGCTTGACCGCGCGGTCGATGTTGTCGTTGGGGACCGACGACTTCTTGGCCTTCTGGATGGCGTCGTAGAGGGTCGGGTTGCCGGAGGGGTCACCGCCGCCCATCCGGGCCGCGACCTCGATGTTCTTGATCAGCTTGGCGAACATCTTGCCGCGCTTGGCGTCGACGACGGCCTTCTTGTGCTTGGTCGTCGCCCATTTGGAGTGGCCAGACATGGGTCCCTCTTCTACTCGGACTGCGTGCGCGGACGTCGCGCACTCCTGCGGATGCGCGGCGACACCGTCGACGGCCCCTGTCGGGCCTCGTCGATCCTACCTGGGGTGGCGCCGCTCACGGGCGGGGCTGCCAGCGCACCGCGATCTCCAGGACGCCGTCGCGCAGGTGCGAGGCGAGCCCGTGGTTGCGCAGGCACGCGGTGACCGGGCCGAGCAGGGCGTCGCCCTCGACGGCCAGGTGGCCGGTGGGGTGGCGCAGCTCGCCGCACAGGACGGGCTCGTCGACGGCACGCCACACGTCGAGGACCCCGAAGCGCAGGAGTCCGCGCAGCGTCGCCCCGGCGGCGACGATCCGCTCGGCCTCCGCGCGGGCCTCGGCCACCCCGGCGCCCACCAGCACCCGGACCCGGTGCTGCTCGCACTCGGCGAGCGCTGCCTTCAGCCGGTCGTGGCCGGTCGGCGCGGTCCAGCCGGCAGCGTCGACGGCCAGGGCACGCCGTTCGGCCGCGATCCAGGCCCGGGCCAGCACCGAGGCCTCCAGGTGCGGCAGCGCCGCGTCGACGACCGCGACCACGTCGGCCAGCAGCTCCTCGGACGACAGCAGGCCCGAGCGGACCTGGAGCCGGACGTGCTCGCGCAGCTCCTGCTCGGTGCGGTCCTGCTGGGAGCTCACCGGCGCCCCTCAGGCATCGGGGGCGGCGTCGTGGGCGAGCGACTGCTGGCGCACCACCCAGATCCGCTGAGCCACGGTGATCGTGCTGGCGAAGGCCAGCACCCACAGCGCGACGTACATCAGCACCGGGAGGTCGAAGATCGCGCCGAGGCCGGTCATCACCAGGATCGCGACCAGCCGGTCGGCGCGCTCGGCGATGCCGACCTTGGCCTGGAAGCCCAGGGACTCGGCCCGGGCCCGGGCGTAGGAGGTGACCGACCCCATCGCCAGGCAGATCAGCGAGAGCCACAGGTACAGGCGCGAGTCACCGGGGCCGGCGAAGTAGAGCGCCAGCCCGCCGAAGATCGAGGCGTCCCCGATCCGGTCCAACGTCGAGTCCAGGAACGCGCCGAACTTGCTGGAGCGTCCCGACAGCCGCGCCATCGTGCCGTCGAGCAGGTCGCTGAAGACGAAGGCGGTGATCACCAGCACGCCGGTGAGCAGCATGCCGCGCGGGAAGAAGGCCAGGGCGCCGGCGCAGACACCGAGGGTGCCCACCAGCGTGACGGCGTCGGGACTGACGCCCAGCCTGGTCAGCAGGCGGGCGATGGGCGTGATGACCTTCGTCCAGAAGGCGCGGAATCTGTCCAACATGGCGGGAGCAGGCTAGCCGGTCGTCGGCGGTGTGGGGCGATGGGGCGTACGGTCGACACACGAAGCCACCCAGGCTTCCTATCCAGGAGGCCTCATGAGCGACAAGTCGCCCCGTCAGGGCATGTCCAAGAAGTCCAGCAAGTCCCTCAAGGAGAAGCGCTCCGACAAGCGCGACAAGGCCGAGAGCGCCAGCGCCATGGAGAAGGCGGCGCTCAAGGGCAAGAAGTAGCCCTCAGCCCGGCTCCCGGGCGCTCACCTCCAGGCTGCGGCGAACAGCGCCCGGGTCTCGGTGAGGAGCTCGGGCAGGGTCTTGGTGCGCCCGATGATCGGCATGAAGTTCTGGTCACCTGCCCAGCGCGGCACGACGTGCTGGTGCAGGTGGGCGGAGATGCCGGCGCCGGCGATCGCGCCCTGGTTCATCCCGATGTTGAAGCCCTGCGCCCCCGAGACGGTGCGGACCACGCGCATCGCCTGGCGGGTGAGGTCGGCGATCTCGGCCGCCTCGGCGTCGGTGGTCTCGGTGTAGTCGGCGATGTGGCGGTAGGGGCAGACCATCAGGTGCCCGGGCGCGTAGGGGTAGAGGTTGAGCACCACGTAGGCGAGCTCGCCGCGCACGACGACCAGGCCCTCCTCGTCGCCGAGCGTCGGGATCCGGCAGAACGGGCACTGTTCGGCCGACGAGCCGGCGGGCTTGTTCTCGCCGCGGATGTAGGCCATCCGGTGCGGCGTCCACAGCCGGTCGAGGTCGTCGGGCTCGCCGACGCCGTCCTGGTGCACCGCTTCGTCAGGCTGGCTCATGGGGATCACCCTAGGGCGGGCGCTCAGTACTGGTGGAACCAGCGTCCGAGGTCCGACTCGATGCCCGGGCAGGTGAGGTTCTGGTCGCGTCGGTCCTGCACCCACTGGCCGAGCACGGCGTCGCCGCCCTGGATCGACTCCCCCGCCCCGCAACGGCGCAGCGCCTCCTCGGCGGAGGTCTCCCCCGCGGCGCGCCACTCGGGCAGCCCGAGGGTGAGGTCGTCGACGATCTGCGCCCACAGGTACGGCGTGGAGTAGACGCCGACCGCGTAGCCGGCCGCGCGGTAGCCCTTGACCGAGCCCTCGACCACGGCGGCGTTCGCGACCGGGTCGGCGCTCCACTCGAAGTCCTTGACGGGCTCGACGTCGACCCAGACCAGCGGTGAGCTCAGCCCGGCGCGGCGCATCGCCGCGACGGCGTAGAGCGCCTGGTGGTAGCCGGTGTTGGCCAGCGCGCCGAGGCGGGTGGCGCCGTCGTAGGGGCCGCTGGCGCCGTGCTCGGCGACCGCGGCGCGCTGCGGCCAGCTCGCCACCGCGTACGCCGCGGCCATCAGGCCCCGGTCGCGCACCCAGGCGACCTGGTCGCGCAGGCAGGGGTTCTCGGTGAAGCCGGGGCCGTTGGTCAGCCCGATCACCACGTACTCGGCCTGCGCGATCGGCATCGGCATGCCGAGCGTGCGCCGCTCGGGGATGCCGAGCCCGGGCGGGCACTGCGGCCAGCTGATGTCGGCGCCCAGCACCGCCTCCCCCGACGCCCGCGGCTTCGGCTTCCGCGGCTCCGGCAGGTCGGCGGCGGCCTGCTCGGCGAGCTCGGCCAGCGCCTGCAGCCGGGCGGCCTGGTCGTCCTGGACCGGCTTCACCACCGAGGTGGGGCCGGCGCTCGGCGCCGACGGGTCGGGCAGCGCGGGCTGGGTCTCCTGGGCCGGAGCGCAGCCGGCGAGCAGCGCGGCGGCGAGCATCAGGCCCGCGCCGCGCCGCCGCACCCGCTCAGACCTGGACGCGGCTCTCGACCGCCTCGACCACGCGACGTACCGCCTCGTCGATGTCGACGCCGTTGTCCTGGTCGCCGTTGCGGTAGCGGAACGACACCGCGCCTGCCTCCACGTCGGCGTCGCCGGCGATCAGCATGAACGGGACCTTCTGCATCTGGGCGTTGCGGATCTTCTTCTGCATCCGGTCGTCGGACTCGTCGATCTCGACCCGGATCCCGGCCTTCTTCAGCCGCGCCGCCACCTCGTAGAGGTAGTCGTTGTGCCGCTCCGCGATCGGGATGCCGACGACCTGGACCGGCGCCAGCCAGGGCGGGAACGCGCCGGCGTAGTGCTCCACCAGGACACCCATGAACCGCTCGATGGAGCCGAACTTCGCGGAGTGGATCATCACCGGCTGCTGGCGCGAGCCGTCGGCGGCGACGTACTCGAGGTTGAAGCGGTCGGCCGAGGGCTGGTTGAAGTCGTACTGCACGGTGCCCATCTGCCAGGTCCGGCCGATGGCGTCGCGCGCCTGCACCGAGATCTTCGGGCCGTAGTAGGCCGCGCCGCCCGGGTCGGGCACGAGCTCGAGCCCGGTGGCCACCGCGACGTCCTCGAGGACCTGGGTGGCGACCGCCCAGTCCTCGTCGGAGCCGATGAACTTGTCCTTGGCGGCGTCGCGCGTGGACAGCTCGAGGTAGAAGTCGTCGATGCCGAAGTCGCGCAGCAGGCTGAGCATGAAGTTGAGCAGGTGCTCCACCTCGGCCGGTGCCTGCTCGGGGGTGACGTAGGAGTGCGAGTCGTCCTGGGCGAAGCCGCGCACCCGGGTCAGCCCGTGGATCACGCCGGACTTCTCGTGGCGGTAGACGTGGCCGAACTCGAAGAGCCGCAGCGGCAGCTCACGGTAGGAGCGCTGACGCGAGCGGTAGATCAGGTTGTGCATGGGGCAGTTCATCGCCTTGAGGCGGTAGTCCATGCCGTCCACGTCGAGGGCCGGGAACATGCCCTCGCCGTAGTAGGGCAGGTGACCGGAGGTGTAGAACAGCCCCTCCTTGGCGAGGTGCGGGGTGCCGACGTAGTCGAAGCCCTCCGCGATGTGGCGCTCGCGGACGTAGTCCTCCATCGCCCGCTTGATCACCCCGCCCTTGGGGTGGAAGACCGGAAGGCCGGACCCGATCTCGTCGGGGAAGCTGAACAGGTCCAGCTCGCGGCCGAGCTTGCGGTGGTCGCGGCGCTCGGCCTCCTCGATGCGGTGCAGGTGCGCGTCCAGCGCCTCCTTGGACTCCCAGGCGGTGCCGTAGATGCGCTGCAGCTGCTTGTTCTTCTCGTCGCCGCGCCAGTACGCCGCGGCCGAGCGCATCAGCTTGAAGGCGGGGATCCGCTTGGTGGTCGGCAGGTGCGGGCCGCGGCACAGGTCCTTCCACGCGACCTCGCCCTTGCGGTTGAGGTTGTCGTAGATCGTCAGCTCGCTGCCGCCGACCTCGACCGAGGCGCCCTCGGCGGCGTCGGCGGAGTTGCCGGCGCCCTTGAGCCCGATCAGCTCGAGCTTGTAGGGCTCGTCGACGAGCTCGTTGAGGGCGTCGGCGTCGGAGACCACCCGGCGGGAGAACTTCTGTCCCTCCTTGATGATCTTGCGCATCCGGCTCTCGATCTTGGCGAGGTCCTCGGGCACGAACGGCGTCTCGACGTCGAAGTCGTAGTAGAAGCCGTTCTCCACCGGCGGGCCGATCCCGAGCTTGGCGTCGGGGAAGATCTCCTGGACGGCCTGGGCCATCACGTGCGCGGTGGAGTGGCGCAGGATGTCGCGCCCGTCGGCGGAGTCGATGGCCACGCCCTCGACCTCGTCGCCCTCGACCAGCTCGTAGGCGAGGTCCTTGAGCTGTCCGCCGACGCGGGCCGCGATGATCGCCGGGTCCTCGGCGAAGAGCTCCCAGGCCTTGGTGCCCGCCTCGAGGGTCCGCTGCGTCACCGTTCGCCCAGAGCTCTCGTCTGCGCTGACGACGGTGACCTTGATCTCGGACACGTGGAGGCCTTTCCTACGAGGGTCGTGCGGACTCGGTGATCGTATCGGGCTTGGCCGACACGACGTACGACGCACACATGGACCGCACCCGCACGCGGGCCCGGGCCGCTGCCCCGGACCCGCGGGTCGCCGGGGTCACGGGACGACGAGGGTGATCGTCTCGGCCACGCAGACCGGCCGCTCACCGCCCTCGGCCTCGACCGACCACGAGGTGCGGACCTGGGCCCCTGACGACACCGACGTGACCGACCTGAACGTGGCCGAGCCCCGGATGCGGGTGCCGGTGCGCAGTGGTGCGGGGAACCGCACCTTCTCGGAGCCGTAGTTGAGCCGGGCGCTGCCCGCTTCGATCCGGAAGAGCCGCAGCCCGAATCCCGGCAGCATCCCGAGCGTGAGCAGGCCGTGCACGATGGTGCCGCCGAAGGGCGACTCCGCGGCCCGCGCGGCGTCGACGTGTATCCACTGGTGGTCGCCGGTGAGGTCGGCGAAGGTGTCGACATCAGCCTGGTCGAGGGTGACCCAGTCGGTGGTGCCGAGCGGCTCGCCGACGCAGGCCTCGATCTCCTCGATGCTGGAGAGGACGCGCATTCAGATCACCCGCTCGAAGACCGCCGCGAGACCCTGGCCGCCGCCGATGCACATGGTTTCCAGCGCGTAGCGTCCCTCCCGGCGCTGCAGCTCGCGGGCGAGCGTCGCCAGCATCCGGCCTCCCGTCGCTCCGACGGGATGGCCCAACGAGATCCCCGAGCCGTGGACGTTGGTGCGCTCGTGGTCGGCGTCGGTGAACTTCCACTCGCGCATCACCGCCAGCGCCTGCGCGGCGAACGCCTCGTTGAGCTCGATCAGGTCGATCTCGTCCAGCGACAGGTCGGCCCGGTCGAGCGCGGCCTGGGTCGCCGGGACGGGACCGATGCCCATGATCTTGGGCTCGACACCCGCGACCGCCCAGCTGACCACACGCACCAGCGGGGTGAGGCCGAGCCGCTCGGCATTCTCCGGGGTGGTGACGATCGACAGCGACGCGGCGTCGTTCTGACCGCTGGCGTTGCCGGCCGTCACAGTCGCCTCGGGATCCACGCCTGCGAGGATCGGCTTCAGCTTCGCCAGCGACTCCATGCTGGTCTCCGGGCGGGGGTGCTCGTCGACGGTGACGACCGTGGACTCGCCACGGCGACCGGGCACCGTCACGGGGACGATCTCCTCCGCCAGCACGCCGGACTCCTGGGCGGCGACGGCGCGCTGGTGCGACTGCACGGCCAGAGCGTCCTGCTCGTCGCGAGGGATCGCGTACAGCCGGCGCAGGTTCTCGGCGGTCTCGAGCATCCCGCCCGGCACCGGGTAGTGGCGCCCGCCAGCGGTGGAGCGGGCCCGGGCCAGGCTGTCGTGCATCGTGACCCCCGAGCGAGCACCGCCCCAGCGCATGTCGGTGGAGTAGAACGAGGCGTTGCTCATGCTCTCGGTGCCGCCGGCCACGACCAGGTCCATAACGCCGGTCTGCACCTGCATCGCGGCGTTGAGCACGGCTTGCAGCCCGGAGCCGCAGCGCCGGTCCAGATGCTGGCCCGGCACGCTGACCGGGAG
Source organism: Nocardioides sp. Z21_20 (assembly GCF_059766585.1). Lineage (NCBI taxonomy): Bacteria > Bacillati > Actinomycetota > Actinomycetes > Propionibacteriales > Nocardioidaceae > Nocardioides > Nocardioides sp. Z21_20. The sequence goes on along the minus strand of NZ_JCBAJX010000017.1, from coordinate 22,766 downwards.
CCCTGCGTCGAGCGCCACGACGCGGCCGATGGCGGGCGCCTCGCTGTTGCCGTTGCAGTGGCCGAGGATCAGGTCGTCGACCTCCTCGCCCGGCAGGCCGGTCCGCTCCATCAGGCCCCGGAGCGCCGCGACTCCCAGGTCGACGGCGGTGAGGTTGGCGAACATGCCGCCGTAGCGGCCGATCGGGGTCCGGATCGGTTCGCAGATGACTGCTTCACGCATGGGCATGGGGAGTGCCTTCCTTCAGAGGGTGTGCGTCGAGGGTGGTGCGGGGCGCGCCGTCGGGGCCCGACAGCTGCGCTGTGACCCGGGACGAGTGCTCGTCGTGGGTGATGCGGGCGGGCTCGGCGCAGAACAGCGGAGCCCGGTTGCGGTGCTGCAGGCGGACCGGCCCGTCCAGCGCTCCCGCCTGCCAGAGGGACTCGGCCAGCAGGAGCGTCATCAGCGGTCCGTGCACGACCAGCCCGGGGTAGCCCTCGACACCGGTGGCATAGGGCCAGTCGTAGTGGATCCGGTGGGCGTTGGCCGAGGCCGCGCTGAAGCGCATCAGGACCGTCGGGTCGGTGACCACGTCCCAGCCGGCCACCTCGGTCTCGTCGCCGGTACGGCGTCGCAACGGCGGGCCGGACGGCTCCTGGTCGGTCGGCGGGAGCGGGGCGGAGCCGGAGCGGGCGCCCGCCTCGCGATAGAGGATGTCCTGACGCTCGACCAGGCATAGCCGGCCGTCCTCGCCGAGCACCCTCGACTCCACCACCACGAGCACGAGCGGTCCGGAGCGACCGGTCTTGTCGGACGCCGACAGGACCCTGGACTCTGTGCGGACCTGCTCCCCCACCACCGGAGCGCGGTGCCAGGCGACCTCGCCGCCGGCGAACATCCGCCGGGGCAACCCGACGGGCGGCAGGAAGGAGCCCGTCAGCGGGTGGCCATCGGAGCCCAGCACCGACGAGGGGCTCCAGCGGGGCAGCGCCACCCAGTGCCAGAGCGGCGGGAGCGGATCGCCGAGCTCAACTCGGCGGCCGTCGTCCAACAGCGCAGTCAACGCCTGCACGGGCACGGGGCCGACGACCTCGACGGTGACCGAGGTCGTCGGTTCCCACCCGTCGTACGAGGGCCCCTCGTAGGACGCGCCCGGTGAGGGGGCGAAGGGAGCAGGCACTGTCACATGAACCGTCCACCGGTGACCTCGGCGACGGTGCCGGTCATGTAGGACGAGAGGTCGCAGGCGTAGAAGAGCGCGACCGAGGCGACCTCCTCGGGCTCTCCGGGGCGACCCATCGGGATCTCGGCCATCTTCTGGTCCCATGCCTTCTGGGGCATCGACTCCGTCATCGCCGAGCGGATCAGGCCGGGCTGGATGGCGTTGACCCGGACCCCGTGGTGGGCCATCTCCTTGGCCGCGGCCTTGGTCATGCCGACGATGCCGGCCTTGCCGGCGGAGTAATTGGTCTGCCCGACCATGCCGACCTTGCCGGAGAGCGAGGAGATGTTGACGATCGAGCCGGCCTTCTGCTCCCGCATGCGGGCCGCTGCCAGCCGGGTGCCGTTCCAGGTGCCCTTGAGGTGGACGCTGATGACGAGGTCGAAGTCGTCCTCGGTCATGGTGCGCATGGTGGCGTCGCGGGTGATGCCGGCGTTGTTGACGAACACGTCGAGGGAGCCGAAGGCGGCGACCGCAGAGTCGACCAGTCCCTGGACCTCGCCGGCGTCGACCACGTCGCAGCGCACGCCGAGGGCGCGCTCGGAGCCGAGCTCGGCGGCGGCCTTCTGAGCGGCGGCCTCGTCGAGATCGCCGATCACGACGCGGGCCCCCTCCTCCACGTAGCGGCGGGCGATGGCCAGGCCGATGCCCTGGGCGCCTCCGGTGACGACGGCGGTGCGGCTGTTGAGCAGGGACATGGTCAGGCTCCTTCGTTGCTGCGGTCACGAGCGATCAGCTGGGCGGCGATGACGTTGCGCTGCACCTCGTTGGTGCCCTCGCCGAGGATCATCAGGGGGGCGTCGCGGAAGTAGCGCTCCACCTCGTACTCCTTGGAGAACCCGTAGCCTCCGTGGACGCGCATGGCATCGAGGGCCACCTGCATGGCAGTCTCGGAGGCGAAGAGCTTGGCCATCCCCGCCTCCATGTCCGCGCGGCGACCGGAGTCGAGACGCTCGGCGGCGTCGGCGGTCATCAGGGCCGCCGCCTTCGTCCGGGTGGCCATGTCGGCCAGCAGATTGCCCACGGACTGGTGCTTCCAGATCGGCTTGCCGAACGACTCGCGCTGCTGGGCGTAAGTGACCGCGTCGTTGAGCGCGGCCCGGGCGACGCCCACGGCACGGGCTGCGACCTGGATCCGGCCGAGCTCCAGGCCGCGCATCATCTGCTGCCAGCCAGACCCCGGCTCCCCGCCGAGCACGCAGGACGCGGGCACCCGCAGGCCCTCGAACGTCAGCTCGCAGGCCTCGACGCCGCGGTAGCCGAGCTTGGGGATCTTGCCGGAGACAGAGAGGCCATCACCGGGCTCGGCCAGCAGCACGCTCATTCCCGCATGCGCAGGGGAGGCGTCGCGGTCGGTCTTGCACAGCAGGCCGATCAGCCCGGAGTGCTGGGCGTTGGAGATCCAGGTCTTGGAGCCGTGGACCACGAAGTCGTCTCCGTCGCGGACCGCGTAGGTGCGCATCGCCTGCAGATCGCTGCCTCCGCTGGGCTCGGTGAGGGCCATGGTCGCCCGTACGCTGCCGTCGGCCATCCGGGGCAGCCAGTGGCGCTGCTGCTCGGCGGTTCCGAAGGTACGGATCAGGTACGTGATCACCGAGTGCCCGCCGATCGCCCCGGCCAGGCTCATCCAGCCCCGGGCGAGCTCCTCGGTGACCCGTGCGAAGCACGCGGTGCTGACATCCACGCCGCCGTGCTCGGCGGGGATCAGGAGCCCGAAGAAACCGAGCTTCTTCATCTCCTCGATGAGCTCTTCGGGATAGACGTCGTCCGCCTCGTAGGTGCGCACGTTGGGCCGCACGCGCTGGTCGACGAAGTTGGCCACCAGACGGACCATGTCCTGCTCGTCGGGGGTCAGAGCGTTCGTGGTGCTCATCGGTTCTCCTCGTGCTCGGAAGGGTTCTGGGAGGTGGGGAAGGTGGTGACGATTCGCCGGGCCCGGTCGAGCACGGGCTTGTCGACCATCCGGCCGTCGACGACAGCGACGGCACCATCGGCGACGGTGGCCAGCACCCGCTCGGCCCATCGGACCTCGTCGGCCGAGGGGGCGAACCCGGCGCGCACCGCGGGCAGCTGGCGGGGGTGGATGCAGAGCTTCCCGGCGAAGCCCCGGCGCCGGGAGCGGGTGCTGTCCAAGGTCAGCAGGTCGGGTTCGTCGACGGCAGCGGTGACGCCGTCCACCGGTCCGGCCAGCCCCGCGGCCGCCGAGGCCAGGACCAGCCCTCCACGAGCCGCGGCCAGCGCCTCGTCGTCCTCGGGATCGACGCCGAGCTCGGCGGCGAGGTCGAAGGTGCCGATCGCGAGCCGTACGACACCGGGTGCGGCCGCCAGCACCGGGGCCGCCAGCACCCCGCGTGCGGTCTCGATCAGGGCGACGATGGCGGAGCCCTCGGGGAGCCGCGCGAGCAGGGCGGCGAGGTCTTCGGGGTCCTCGGCCTTGGCGACCATCACGGTCACGCCGGTGGGCAGGCCGGCGAGCGCCTCGACGTCGGCCTCACGCTCCGCGGTGTCGGCGTTGACCCGCACCGCACAGGGTCCGGTGGCGGTCGGCAGCCAGGCGGTCACGGCGGCGCGCGCGGCCCCCTTGGCCGCCAGCGCCACGGCGTCCTCGAGGTCGAGTACCACCACGTCCGCCCCGGCCGCGGCGGCCTTGTCGAACCGCTCGGGCCGGTCGCCGGGCACGAAGAGCCAGGTGACCGCCGTGGCACTTGACCCGGTCATGCCGGCACCCCGCTGCCGTCGCCCACAACACCGGCGCGGACGAGCTCGTCGATGCGTACGCGCTCGAGACCCAGCCGCTCGGCCAGCAGCTCGGTGCTGTGCTCGCCGATCCCGGGCGCGTGGGCGCTGCCGGCCGACGTCCCCTGCACCTCGATGGGTGAGCCAGGCGCCAGGTGCGGGCCGACGCCCGGCTGGTCGACGGTGGCGAAGAGCGGGTGGGTGCGCAGGAGCGCGGCGTCGTCGGCGGCGAGGTCGGCGAAGCTGCGGTACGGCGACCACAGGATCCGGGTACGGGACAGGCCATCCGAGACCTCCGCCCACGTGCGGGTGGAGACCCAGGACCCGAGCAGGCCGAAGAGGGCGGCCCGGTGCCGGTAGCGCGCCCCCTCGTCGGCGAAGTCGGCGCCGAGGACCTGCTCCAGGCCGGCCACGACATCTCCGAGCCCTGTCATCGCCAGCAGGTCGCTCCACTGTCGAGGGGTCAGGGCGACGAACATGAAGCGGACGCCGTCCGAGGTGGTCAGGTCGGTGCCGAACGTGCCGTGGATGGCATTGCCCTCGCGCTGGCGCACACCGCCGAGCTGCGCCTCCGCGAGGTAGCCGAGGTTGCCGGCGAGCGCCAGCGCGACGTCCTCCAGGGCGATCCGGACCGCGCGTCCCTGCCCGGTCCGGCTTCGGTGCCGCTCCGCGGCCAGCAGCCCGGTGGCCAGGTAGAGCCCGGCAGCGACGTCCCAGGCCGGCAGGACGTGGTTGACCGGTGTGGCGAGCCCCTCGGGGCCGGTGATCAGGGGGAAGCCTGTCCCGGCCTGGACGGTGTAGTCGACGGCCGTGCCGCCATCGCGCCGGCCGGTCAGGGTCACGTGGACCAGGTCCGCGCGCCGGGCGCTCAGTGCCTCGTGGCCCAGGTCCGGCCAACGCTCCGAGTTGGTCACCAGGATGCCATCGCCCTCCACGACCAGGTCGGCCACCAGACGGCGACCCGCCTCCTCGGCGAGGTCGACCGCGAGTGCGCGCTTGCCTCGGTTCAGTCCACTCCAGTACAGGCTGGTGCCCGAGGGGGCCAGCGGCCAGCGGCCTCGGTCCGGTCCCCCTCCCAGCGGCTCCACCCGGATCACGTCGGCGCCCAGCTGCGCCAGGGTCAGGCCGGCCAGCGGCGTCGCGACGAAGCTCGACAGCTCGACGACCCGTAGGCCCGCGAGGGGCCCGGCCGGCTGGGCCGTCTCCTGCGCGGTGCCCGGGTGGGGTCTGGAGTGGCTCATGCGTGCTCCTCAGTTCTGTGGTGGGGGGTGCCGGCCGCTGTCACGGCGGGCTCCGTGCGGGGGTGACGACGGCGGGCCCGGGCGCTCACACGCTCACCGCCGACGCGTTCACCAGCTGCTCGTGCCGCGGCTCGGCAGGCGGCCCGACCAGCACGATGGCGAGGGTGACCGCGGCCAGCACCGCGGGCCCTGCGAAGACCAGCAACAGGCTCCCGGTGGGGTAGCTGAGCGCCACCCAGGCGTAGCCCACCGCCAGCCCCGAGAAGCGCACCATGTTGTGGATGCCCAATGCGGTGCCGTTGCCGGCGGCCGGCGAGCGCATCACCCCCAGCGCCGAGACCGACTGCACCGATCCGATCGCGCATCCGCTGATGGCCAGTACGGCGAAGGAGACGACGAGGGGCAGAGCCGGGCCGTCCAGGGTGAGCGCGACCGAGAGCAGGAGCGGGCTGCACGCGAGCACCGCGAGGCCGGCATGCAGGACCCGGCGCGGCGTGATCCGCTCCCCGATCAGGGAGGAGACCGGGGCGAAGAGCGCCATCGAGGCGGCTAGGGCGACGGTGATGGCGCCGATCCGGCTCGGCGAGAGTCCGAAGTCGCGCCCCAACTCCAACGGCGTCGCGACGATGAAGACGCCGAGGATCGCCATCGACGCGCCTGCCGCGACCGTGCTCCGGTAGTAGCGGCGCTCCGCGAACAGCCGCAGGTCGACCAGGGCCCGGCTGCTGCGCCGAGCGAGCAGCAGGTGGCCCAGCACGCCGAGAACTCCCACCGCCACCAGCGCCACGCTCGCCTGCACCTGGCCCCCTTGGCCCACGACGGTCAGGCCAGCGACCAGGCCGCCGGCTCCGACGACCAGGGTGAGCATTCCGGTCACGTGCATCGGCGGGCGGCCGGCCGGGACTCCCGGCACGCTGCGCCACAGCAGCAGGGCCAGCAGACCCGCGAGCAGGGCGTGGGTCACGAAGACCCCACGCCAGCCGACCAGGTCGGCCACGACTCCACCGAGTGGTGGGCCGAGCGCTTGGCCGATCCCGATCGCGGAGGCCCAGGCGGCCATCACCCGCGAGCGGTTGCTGGCCCAGAAGTGCCCCAACGTCTGCTGGACCGCCGGAGGGATCGCCGAGCAGGCCACCCCCTGGAGGGCCCGCATGCCGACCAGGACGCCGAGGTTCGGGCTGAGCGCCGCCCCGAGTCCCGCAAGCACCATCAGGCCGAGGGAGGCGATGAGGAACCGACGAGGACCCAGCCGCTCGCAGAGCCAGCCGGCCATGGGCGCGAACACCACCATGGCGATCGTGAACGCGGCCACCGCGAAGATGACCTCGCGGGAGTCCGCTCCCAGCCCGTCGGCGATCCGGTTGATCGGGGAGGTGATGATCGTGCTGGACAGGGTCCCCAGCGTGGTGCTGGCCAGCAGCACGACGTAGGCGACCCGGTTCGGCTGGTCGGTCATCGCAGGTAGAGCCGGACTGTGTCGATCTCCTCGCGTAGCAGCCGGACGTCCTCCGACGTGGGCCAGGGCGTCTCGAGCACCTCGTCGGCGACCGCGAGGTCCCAGCCGGTGGCCGATCGCACCTGCTCGACCGTGACGCCAGGGTGCACCTGGGCCAGCTCGAGCTCGCCGAAGCGGTCCGGGCGGCGCAGCACCCCCAGCGGAGTGATCACCGTGGACACCCCGTGCCCGGGCGGCACCGCCCGCGGGTCGAGGTCCCGGACTCGCACCGGGCTCGGCGAGGTGCAGAAGTCGAGCTCGGCCGGAAAGGCGCCCGCGTCGTGCCTGCGCAGCACCGTGATGCACTCCTTGGCATTGGGCATGATGTCGACGGCGCCACCCGAGCCGGGAAGCCGCACCGTAGGGGTCCGCCAGTCGCCGATGAAACTGGTGTTGAGGCTCCCCCACCGGTCCACCTGGGCCGCTCCCAGGAATCCGACGTCCACGTGGCCGCCCTGCAGCACGTAGCCGAAAAGGGCCTGCAGGTTGACGACCGCCTCGGCGCCCGAGACCAGTACGGAGTCCGCGATCCCCTCGGCCATCCCCTCGGGGTGGGCCCCGCAGACGCCGGACTCGTAGACCAGCTCGATGTCGGGGCTCACCGTGCGCATCGCCAGGTCGACGGCCAGAGTGGGCAGCCCCACCCCGGCGAAGACCCGGTGCTTGCCGGCGAGCTCGCGGGCCGCCACGGTGGCGAGGAACTCGGTGCTGGAGACGGTGATCCCCGCCGGGCCCGCCTCGTGCGTGGTACTCACCAGGACCTCCGTCCGTAGTCGACCTGTCCGGAGAGCCGCTCGCCGACCGCGTTGCCCCGCCACCGCCCCGCACCGAGGTGCTCCAGGTAGGCGGCCCGGTCGGGGAGGTCGTGGACCCACTCCTGCAGCCACGACCGCAGCCGCTGGGGGTCCCTGCTGATCGCCGTCCACTCGCGGTAGAAGGCGTTGTCGCGGTCGTAGTGGCCCTGTGCGTACGACGGGTGGGCGCCACCGGGGCAGTGCACCACCGCGTCGACCGCGTGGGCCGGAACCAGAGTGCGGTTCGGGTCCGCGCGGACCACCGCGTCGTCGACGATCTCCTCGACGGTGACGATCACCTTGCGCGCCGCGTAGGCGACCTCCTGGATCGCACCGACGATGCCCCAGACCTGGACGTTGCCGAAGCGGTCGGCGCGCTGGGCGTGCACCACGGTGACGTCGGGGGCCAGCGGCGGGACGACGTGCACGTCGGGGCCGCCGTAGGGGTCCTCCACCTTGCGGATCCGGGGATTCAGCACCGGCAGGTCGCTGCCCGCGTACGACTTGAGCGGGAAGAACGGCAGCCCCGCGGCCGCCGCTTGGTAGCGGCCGTACATGCCGTAGTGGCTGTACTCCTCCACCTCCAGCGGCTCAGGGTCGGAGCGCTCGATGCGACGCCGCAGCTCGTGCAGCGACCCCGCCGAGCCGCTGGCGAAGAAGGAGGCGATCAGCTTGCTGACGCACCCGGCGGCGATCATCTGGTCCGCGATCAGGTCCGGGGTCATCCGGCACAGGGTCAGGTCCCGGCGTCCCTGGCGGATGATCTCGTGACCAGCCGCGAAGGGAATCAGGTGCCCGAAGCCTTCCAGGGCCACGGTCATCCCGTCCTCTACGTGCTCAGCGATCGCGTCGGAGAGCCCGCGGGTCTTCACCTCGGTCATGGCGAGGTGCCCCCTTCCACCGGAGTGCTCAAGGTGGCGGGACGCTCCACGACCTCGTCCTTGACGCCGTCGCCGGATGCCTCCGCCCCTTTCCCTTCGGTGGTGGCGGGACCGGTCCGCGCCGGCAGCAGGAAGGTCGCCACGCCCAGCGCGGCCACGATCACGAGACCGACCAGGCTGCTGATGAGCTCCGGCGCCAGGATGAGGGCGCCGGCCGGCACGCCGATGATCCGGGTGACGGGATGCAGATGCCGCTCCAGCCCCACGGCGTAGCCCTCAAAGGCGCAGGCCATCACGAAGACGCCGACGACGGCCAGGACCACGGTCACGGCGATGTCGCCTGCCGACCCCTGGGCGACGAGCGCCGGGTTCGCCGCGAAGCAGAACGGGATGACGTACTTCACCATGCCCAGGCGCATCGCGGTCAGGCTGGTCTTCATCGGTCTGGTCCCGGCGATGCCTGCAGCCGCGAACGAAGCGAGGGCGACCGGCGGGGTGATGTAGGAGACGGTCGCCCAGTAGATGACGAACAGGTGGGCGGCGATCGGGTCGATCCCCAGGGTGACCAGGGCGGGGGCCATCACGATCGCCAGCAGCACGTAGACCGCGGAGACCGTCATGCCCATGCCGAGCACGAACGAGGTGACCGCACCGGCGATCAGGATCAGCACGACGCTGCCGCCGACGGCGCTGACCAGTTCACGGGCCAGCGACAGCGAGACCCCGGACATGGACAGCCCGCCGATGATCAGGCCGACGCCGGCGATGATGCCGAGGATCTCCGCGATCGTGCGACCGGCCTTGAAGACCACGTCGGCCAGGCCGCGCGCTCCCATCCGGTCCTTGGGGCGCACCATCGTGTAGGCCAGCAGGGCGGCGGCGATGAGGAAGGGTGCCTGTGCCTCGCGGCGGTAGACCACCAGCAGGAACGTCAGGGCGATCAACGCCGTGACGTAGGGCCAACCCCGCAGCAGCGTCGGCAGGAATCGGGGCAGCTCGGCGCGCCGGAGACCGCGCAGTCCGCGACGGGCGGAGTACGCGTCGACCTGGGTGAAGATGCCGAGGTAATAGAGCACCGCCGGGATGGCGGCCGCGACGGCGATCTCGCTGTAGGGCACGCCCACGAAGGAGACCATCAGGAACGCCGCGGTGCCCATGATCGGCGGGGTGATCGAGCCGCCGGACGAGGCGGTGGCCTCGACACCGGCGGCGTACTCGCCGGTGAAGCCGCTGCGCTTCATCGCCGGGATGGTCAGCGGCCCGGTGGTGAGCACGTTGGAGACGGCGCTGCCGCTCATCATGCCCATGCAGGCCGAGCTGACCACCGCGACCTTGGCCGAGCCGCCGCGGCGGGTGCCGAGCATGGCCTGCGCGAGGTCGTGGAAGAACGCTCCTCCGCCGACCGACTGCAGCACGACGCCGAAGAGCAGGAAGCCGACCAGGATCCCGGCGGCGGTCTGCAGCGGCAGTCCGAGGATGCTGTCGACGCCCATCGCGTGCATCCGGGCCGTGCCCTCGAGGTCGAACTGGATGCCGGTGAGGAAATCGATCGGCATCTGTGAGGCGAACAGCGGGTAGACCGAGAAGACGCCGGCGATGATCGTCACCACCAGCCCCGCGGTGCGGCGCAGCGCCTCGAGCACCAGGGCCCACAGCAGGTACGACGCGGCCAGTGCCGTGGTCGGGCCGCCGTAGTCCCAGCCCTCGTTGATGATGTTCTCGGCGTTCAGGCCGAACCACCCCGGGACGGCCAGCGCGACCACGGCCAGCGCGACGTCATACCAGGGCACGGTGCCGCGCTGTCCGCTGCCCATCGGGAACGCGAGGAAGACGATGGGCAAGAACGCGGCCAGCACGTAGTAGAGGAACGTACTGCGCAGCATGCCGCCGCCGAACGGGTTCCAGTAGAAGACCTGGCTGATGGTGATGGCGATGCCGGCGAGCGTCAGCGCGATCACCACCCAGCGCCAGATCCCCCGGCATCGCGCGACGGAGCCGTGCTCCTCGTCCGCCTCGATGAGGACCTTGGTCTCGGTCATCATGACTCCAGGTGCTCGTTCTTCCAGGAGACCCAGGCGTCGTGCAGGTCGCCGTCGCCGCCCTCGGCCTCCAGGAAGGCGTCCCACTCGTCGTCGAGCTGGTCGGCGCGCCCCAGCAGCGCTTCCTGCTGCGCGGCCGCCTCCTCGCTCCAGGCGTCGTTCTCCTCCAGGTAGGAGATGAGCCCCGGGTGGAACGGCACCTCGCGCGGGCCGGCCTGGACCTGATCCAGGTTCCAGGCGTCCGTGGTCGCGGTGGCATCCTTGTAGGAGTCGTAGTTCTCGTTGAGTGCCTCGACGATCGCGCGGACCTCGTCCTCATCGGCGTCCGCGTAGGCGACCACCGGCACGGTGTAGAGCAGGCCCATCGCGGACTCGCCGTCCTCCAGACCGGGGGCGTCGGTGAACTCGCCGATCTCGGTGGAAGGCGCGATCTCCGCCACCGTGGAGACCTTCTCCTCGGAGGTGTCGTCCATGCTCAGCCAGCGCACCGCGACGGCGGACTCGAGCTCGTAGAGCGAGGCGCCGTAGACCTGCTGGAACAGCACGTCGATCTTGCCGTTCTGCAGCGCGCCGGGCTGGTCGCTGTAGCCGACCTCGACGACGTCGACGTCGTCCCAGGTCAGGCCTCCGTAGGCGAGGAACGCCTCGAGCTTGTTGTTGACCGAGGGGTTGGCGGTGATCCGCGGGAACTTCTTACCGCGGAGGTCCTCGAAGGTCTCGATGCCGGAGTCGTCCTTGACCATCAGACCGTGCGGGGCGACCGGCGCCCAGACCACGCGGAGGTCCTGGGGTCCCCAGTCCTCGTTGGCGAAGTCGTAGTCGCCCTCGAAGCCGAAGATGTACTCGTCACCGGTGCGCGCCAGCGATGCCTGCTCCTCACGGAGCGGGGTGAGCCGACCCACCGCGGTGTCGGAGGTGATGACCCGCACGCCGGTGCCCTCGTTGGAGGTGATCGCATCCGCCACCGCGGCCACGTCGGCGTAGGTGGAGGTCCCGGTGCCGTAGGTGCTCCAGACGATCTGGTCCGGCATGCCCTCGGTCACCTCGGTACCACCGCAGGCGGCCAGGGAGAGGGCGGTGATCGCGGCCAGCGCGGTGCCGATGACAGGCTTCCTCATGGCAGTTCCCTTCATCATGTGAGCCCGTCGGCGGACCCTGTGTCACGCGTCACTCTCCCTAGGTATCGCTGACATATCCAATACTTTGTGGAGCGCCGATTCATGTCGGACAGGTATCAAGCAACCCCTATCGGTTGTTTCTGGTGTCTCAATAGAGTGGCGAAGATCACCCCACCGGAAGGACGCCCACTCTCGTGAAGAGCGCCAGCACCGCCGTCAGCCCAGCCGTCACCCTGGACGAACTGCTCGATCGGCTCGAGTTCACTGCATCGGACGGAGACCTGGTCGGGAGGCCCCAGTCGCACCCGGAGGACCGAGTCTTCGGCGGCCTGCTCCTCGCCCAGGCCGTGGTGGCCGCCGGGCGCTCGGTGCCCGTGCACCACCGGCCCTTCACCCTGCAGGCCGACTTCGTCGCCGGCGTCCCCACCGATGAGCCGCTTCGCTGGCGGGTGGAGCACGTCTCCGAGGCCGCCAGTCTGACCACGCGCCGCACCACCCTGGTCGCGCCCGACGGCACCGAGCGCTTCACCGCGCTGTCGCGTTGGGGGACGATCCGCGAGGACCTCCCCGACCACCGTCCAGCGCGCCACCGCGACGTCCCCGACCCCGAGGAACTGCCGGGCCTGACAGAGCGGTTCGGCGACGACGAACGGATTCCCACCTGGTGGCGCGCGGAGCGACCGGTGCACTTCCGGCACGCCGAGGCGCCGCCGTACGTCGAGACCACCCCCACCCAGGACCATCAGTCGGCCTGGGTGCGCGCCACGGGCCGCCTGCCCGACGACCCGGTGGTCCACGCCGCGCTGGTCGCCTACGTCACCGACATGAGCATCCTGGAGGGAGCGTTCCGCGCCCTGGGCTCCCAGCGGCACGCGCCCGGGAGCCGGATCCTGAGCCTGACCCACACCCTCGCCTGGCACGCCCACCCCGACCTGAGCCAGTGGCACCAGTTCGACAGCGACGTGCGTGCCGTCGCGCACGGGCGCACCCTCGGCGAGGGCAGGATCTTCGACCGCGACGGCCGCCACGTGGTGACCGCGGGCCAGGTCGGCCTCGTCAGGCTGGGCAGCTGAGCCGGGTCACACCCCCGTGGGAACTCCTGGCGGCGTAGGCAGGGCCACCTCCGAGGCCCGCAGGACCTCGCGCAGGGCCGGGTTGTCGTCCCCCTCGCGCCACGCCAATCGGGCGTAGACGGGCTCGCGCCCCTCGACCAGCGGCACCACCGCGACGCCGTCGACCGGCACATTGGCGACTGCGGTGTCGACGGTGAAGGTGATCCCGACACCCGCGGCGACTAGCGCGATCGCGGTCCACGAGTCCGGAGCGGCCTGCACGATGTCCGGCGCGAACCCGGCCTCGTGGCAGGACCTGATGAAGGCGTCCCGCACGCTGGATCCAGGGTCGGCCGGCAGGGAGACGAACGGCTCGTCACGACAATCGGCCATGCTCACCTCCTCCCGGCCGGCCAGCCGGTGCCCGGCCGGGACGGCGAGCACGTAGCGCTCCGCGGCCACCACCCGGGAGACGACACCCACCGGCTGTGCCGCGAAGCGCACGAACGCCAGGTCCATTCCCCCGTCGACGACCAGCCGCAGGCCCTCGTAGGCGTAGGTGACCGACTGCAGGCTGAGCTCGATCCCCGGGTGACTCTGGCGGACCAGACGGGCCAACTGGCTGATCAGCACGTGCGAGGAGGGGCCTGCGAACCCGACCCGGACCCGGCCCGTCTCCCCGATCCCGGCCGCGCGCACCGCCGACCTGGCCACCCGGACCGCCTCCAGGGCGTCCGAGGCAGGACGGATCAGTGCCTGCCCCGCCGTGGTGAGCCGAACGCTCCGGGTGGTGCGCTCGAAGAGCTGGGCGCCGAGATCCTTCTCCAGTTGCTTGATCGTGCGGCTCAGTGGCGGTTGGGCCATGTGCATCCGCTCGGCGGCGCGACCGAAGTGCAGCTCCTCGGCGACGGCGAGGAAGGCACGGAGCTGATGGAGGTCCATGCCCCAGTGATACCACCCACTGATATCACTGGGAACACAATCGGCGCACTATTAAGTATTGGACGCCGCCCAATCAAGCGGGCCATGGTTGCGACATGCCTCACACCGCTGACTCCTCGCTCCCCCTCGCCGGCATCACCGTCGTGGCGCTGGAGCAGGCCGTGGCTGCACCGCTGGCCACCCGCCACCTCGCGGACCTCGGTGCCCGGGTGATCAAGATCGAACGGGTGGGCGAGGGCGACTTCGCCCGCAACTACGACCACGCGGTCCACGGCCTCGCCTCGCACTTCGTCTGGCTCAACCGGGGCAAGGAGTCGGTCGCGCTTGACCTCAAAGACCCCGAGGGCCTGGCCGTCGGCAAGCAGCTGATCGCCGGCGCAGACGTCTTCGTGCAGAACTCCGCCCCCGGAGCCGCCACACGACTCGGTCTCGAAGGTGAGCAGCTACGGATCGACAACCCCGGCCTCGTCGTGGTCAACATCTCCGGCTACGGCACCGATGGTCCCCGGCGGGACCGCAAGGCCTACGACATGCTGATCCAGGCCGAGACCGGGCTGATCTCGGTCACGGGCACGCCTGAGACCGCGACCAAGACGGGAGTCCCGAGCTCGGACATCGCCGCCGGCCTCTACACCGCCCAGTCCGTGCTGGCCGCGCTGCTGCGCCGGGCTCGCACTGGCGAGGGCGCGGTCGTCGACGTCTCCATGTTCGACGCCACGGCGGAGTGGCTGGGCCACCCGATGTACATGCAGATGTACGCCGGCCGCCAGATCCCCCGGATGGGGCTGAGCCACGCCTCGATCGCGCCGTACGACGCCTATCCCACCAGCGACGGCCAGATCCTGATCGGCGTCCAGAACGACCGCGGGTGGAGCGCGCTCGCCGACGTCCTCGAGCGTCCCGATCTGGCGGTCCACCCCCGCCTGGCCACGAACGTCCTGCGGGTGCGCAACCGCGCTGAGTGCGACCGGGTGGTCGCCGAGCTGACGATCCGGCAGACCACCGCAGAGCTCGACGGCCGGCTCGCCGCCGCCGGGGTGCCGGCTGCCCAGCTCAACGACATGCAGGGCCTCATCGACCACCCGCAGCTCTCCGCCCGCGACCGCTGGCGCGAGATCGAGAGCCCGGCCGGCCCGTTGCGCGCCCTGCTCCCCCCCACCACCTTCCGCGACGTCGAGCTCCCCATGGGCGCGGTCCCCGCCCTCGGCGAGCACACCGCGGACGTGCTGCGCGAGCTCGGCCTGGATGCCGCGCACATCTCCCGGCTCCGCGAGTCCGGCGCCGCGCAGGTGGCTGCCCCCGCCGCCGCCGCGCGCTGACCGACCGACAGCCGAGTCCCAAGCACCGACCCATCCAGCAGAGGGAGCCCCATGGAGACCGAAGAGTTCGCCGCAGTCCTCGACGCGGTCCGCACGTTCGTGCGCCGCGAGGTCGTGCCGGCCGAGGAGGAGATCGAGGAGACCGACCGGATTCCCGACCGGATTCGCGAGCAGGCGGCGGCCATGGGGTTGTTCGGCTATGCGATCCCCGAGGAGCACGGCGGCCTGGGCTTCTCGATGTCGGAGGAGGTCCGGCTGGCGATCGAGCTCGGCTGGACCACTCCGGCCTTCCGCTCGATGTTCGGCACGAACAACGGCATCGCCGGCCAGGTGCTGGTCAACTTCGGCACCGACGAGCAGAAGAAGCGGCTCCTGCCGGCACTGGCCTCCGGCGAGAGCGTTGCCTCCTTCGCCCTGACCGAGCCCGAGGCCGGCTCCGACCCCAGCGGGATCCGGACCCGCGCCGTGCGCGCCCAGGACGGTTACGTGCTCAACGGCCAGAAGCGGTTCATCACCAACGCCCCGGACGCGGACCTCTTCATGGTCTTCGCCCGCACCGACGATTCCACCTCCGGCACCCAGGGCATCTCCGTCTTCGCCGTGGACGCCAGAACCGAGGGCATCGAGGTCGGCCCCAAGGACGTCAAGATGGGCCAGCGCGGCGCCACCACCAGCGAGGTCTCCTTCACCGACGTCCGGGTCCCCGCCGCCGACCTGGTCGGCGGGGTCGAAGGCGAGGGGTTCGGGGCCGCGATGCGCTCCCTGGCCAAGGGCCGGCTGCACATCGCCGCCCTCTGCGTGGGCATGGCCCGGCGCCTGATCAAGGAGAGCGTCGACTACGCGGCGTCCAACCGCCAGGGTGGCACCCCGATCGGGGAGTTCCAGCTGGTTCAGGCGCTGCTCGCCGAGTCCGAGGCTGAGGCCTATGCCGGCCACGCGATGGTGCTGGAGGCGGCCCGGGCCTACGACGACGGCAGCGATCAACGGCTCGCGCCGTCGAGCAGCAAGCTCTTCTGCACCGAGATGGTCGGCCGGGTCGCGGACCGCGCGGTCCAGGTGCACGGCGGCATGGGTTACATGCGCTCGGTCCCGGTGGAGCGGTTCTACCGCGACGCCCGGCTCTTCCGGCTCTATGAGGGCACCAGCGAGGTGCAGAAGATCATCATCGCCAAGCAGCTGCTGCGCGGGGCGGCGCGATGACGGCCCAGGCGAGGGCGGCCCAGGCCCCGCCCGGTGACCGGCCCGCGGTCCGGGTCGAGGACCACGGCGCCGTCCGGGTCCTCACCCTGGACCGCCCGGAGCGGCGCAACGCCCTCGACCTCCCGGACCGCCGAGAGCTGCTGGCTGCCCTGCGCGTCGCCAGCGCCGCGCCCGGCTGCCGGGCGTTGGTGCTGACCGGCGCGGGAGCCTTCTTCTCCGCCGGGGGCGACATCAACTCGATGTCGCCGGACCCCGAGGTCTCGCGCCAGCGCCTCGACGTGGTCAACGAGGTCACCCGCGAGCTGATCGACACCGACCTCCCCGTCCTCAGCGCGGTGGAGGGCGGAGCCTTCGGGCTCGGCCTGGCGCTGGCCTGTGCCGGGGATCTGGTGGTGACCGGTGCCTCCGCCCGCTTCTCGGCCTCCTTCGCCAGGATCGGGCTCGCCGCCGACACCGGCCTCTCGTGGACTCTCCCCCGCCGGGTCGGGCCCGGCCGAGCGCGCGTCATGCTCCTGACCGCGCGGACCGTCGAGGCTCACGAGGCCGAGCGGATCGGCCTGGTCGACGAGGTGGTCGAGGACGGGACGGCGCTCGAGCGCGCCTTGGAGCTGGCCGGAAGGCTCGCGTCCTTCTCAGCCCCCGCCACCGCCGCGACCAAGCAGCTGCTCGCGGCGTGTGGCGGGACCCTCGACGAGCTCCTCGAGGCCGAGGCGCGGATCCAGGTCGAGCTCCTGGCCGGGCCCGACTTCGCGGAGGGACGCGCGGCCTTCCTCCAGCGCCGGGCCGCGACCTTCACCCAGCCCAGTCAGCGCGGCAGCGGCGAGTAGAAGACGAGGGCGTTGCCCTGGTTGTCGTAGACGACCGCGCGTCGTTCGTGGGCGTCGTTGTAGGCGGTCCGGATCACGGCGCCGCCGGCCTTCTCGACCGCGACGACGGCCGCGTCGACGTCCGCGGTCTTGATGCCGGGAACGACCCGACCCGGGAGAGGATGGTCGACGGCGGTGGCCAGGGCCAGGGTGAGCGATCCGCCGTCGAGGGCGGCGAAGTGGGCGCCGTCGCGGAACTTCAGCGTCATGCCGAGGCTCTCGGTGTAGAACTCGATCGATTCGTCGAGGTTCTCGGTGCTCAGCATCAGCATCCGCACGTCGTAGTCGCTCACGCGGCATCCTCCAGCGTCAGGCCCGGGCGCCCGCGCGGAACTCCGGATGAGCCCGTGGGCCGGGTCGGATCCTCACCCTAGACCCGGCTCGAGGTCGCCCGGCCGGGGGCAGCGACAGCTGCGCGTGAGGCTCAGTCCCCCACGGTGGACGCGCTCGCCTTGGCGATCAGCGTCGCGGCGTCCTCGGGGAGCAGGAAGCCGCCGGCGACCGCAGCCTGGGCCGCCTGCGTGAAGCGCTCGACGTACGTGGTGTGGCTGCCGTAGAGCTCGCGCAGCCGCGCGGCGTCGAAGCGGGTGGTGAACCCGTTCAGCGGCACCATCTTGGTGTCGCCGGAGAGGGTGGCCACCGGCACGTCGACCTGCGGGCTGCGGACCCCGCCCAGGGCGTTGCCGTTAGCGTCGCGGACGATCGCGCCGTCGGCGGTGCGGATCGGCTCGGCACTGGCGGGCGCGACGCCGTCCACGATCCAGGTGCGCATCGCCCGCAGCGCGGCGGAGGCGAGGTAGCGCTGGGGTCCGTCGTTGACCAGGCCGAGCACCGGCGAGAGGTCGCGGGCGCCCTCGAACTGGCGCTGGTACATGGCGTTCATGATCGCCACCAGGTACCGGTCGGAGTGCGCCGTGCCGGCCAGCTCCCAGGTGCGGATCAGGTCGGTGTCGGGCTGGCGGGCGGCGCTGAACATCGTGTCGGGGGCGCCGCCGCCGGTCTCGAAGAGCTCGGTCTCGGAGACCAGCTGCATCACCGGCACGTCAAGGTCGGTGCGCACCCGCACCGGGGAGGGTGCGTCTGGACCGGCCGGGCCCTGCGGGGCGGCGCCCTTGGTCTGCTCGCCGAGCGGGGCGTTGACGCCGGAGCGGGCGTGGATGATCAGGCCGTCGTAGACGTCGGCGACCGGCTGGATGGCGTTGGCGTAGGTGATCATCCGGAACGCCGACTGCGACTGCCCGGCGGCGATCAGGTGCTCGACCTCCATCCCGGGCAGCGGGTCGACTCCGGCGGCCGAGCGCAGCGCCCGGCCGGCCTGGCTGAAGATGTCGTAGGAGTAGGCGTCGCCGGGGTGCACCAGGTCGCCGTAGCGCGCAGGGTCCCAGTCGCGCAGGCCCCGGACGCTCTCGCCGACGGTGCTGGCGCCGCCGAGGCTGTTCACGCCGACGCTCTGCGCGGAGACGCCCACCCAGGCGTAGCCCTGGCGGAGCAGCTCGTCGTACATGTAGGGGAAGGCGACGTCGGCGTCGGAGTTGCCGGAGACGTTGAGCCACTCGACCAGCACGGTGCCGTTGAAGTCCGCGGCGTCCTCGGGCGCGCGCACCAGCAGCCGGGTCCGGTACGCCGCGGTGTCCTGCGCGCGCACTCCCCACTCGCCGTTCGAGGTCCAGGCGCCGGCGCGCTGGTACGACGTGGCGGTGCCGCTGAGGAAGTACTCGGTCTCCGCGTAGCCGTGGGAGGCCAGATCCAGCGTGGTCGCGGTCCCGGGGAAGCCGTGCTCCCCGCCGGTGACCGGGCCGGTGATCCGCGGTTGCGCGGCCTGGCAGTCCCGGAACCCGCGGCGAGCGGCGACCAGCACCGTCCTCGCACCGGCGCGCCGGACCTTCGCCTGCCGCAGCTGGGTCCCGGCTCGCTTCCTCTCTCCCCTGGCCTCGGCCAGCCGCGCGCGCTTCCTCGGCGTCGGGTGGGCCGCGAACCGCTTCCTGGCCCGGTCGACGGCTCGGTCGGCGCGCGTCCAGGTGGCGGCGCGCTTGGCGACCGCCTTCTGGGCCTTCACCAGCGCCTTCTCGGCGCCGGTGAGGGCCTGCTGCTGGGACGCACAGCCGATCGGTTCGCTCGCCACCGGGCCGGCGACGGACGGCACCGTGGGGCCGAGGCTCAGCCCGGCCAGGGCCAGGAGGAGCACGAGGGAGCGGAGGACATGACCGAACAAGGCGGGCTCCTGACTCGACCGGCTGCTCGGCGGCACCGCGGTCAGCTGATGCGCCGCGGGTCTCCACGGCAGGGTCACCCTAGGCGGCACGTGACGCGGGTCACAGGCACTTCCCGCTGGACGGAACCACGGACGTCGGGCTCGGTTCATCCGCGGCAGGTGAGCCGAGCGAACCGGCCCCCAGCGTGGCGGCCAGCATCGCGATCGACGGGGCCACCACGTGTCAGGACCTCGCCCCCTGCCCCTCGGAGCCGCGGGCCCAGGCGCCGACCCGACCGGGATCGTCGGTGATCGCCCGCCCGACGACCGCCGCCACCAGGACGCAGAACGCCACGACGTACAGCCACGCCAGATAGGTGAACGCCACCCCGATCGAGCCGTAGCGATCGGCGCTGACCTCGAGCGCGTGCGGCAGCCAGACGGCCGACGTCGGGCGCACCACCAGCATCAGCGCCGCGAAGAGGAGGCCCGCCGGCACCAGGCGCCGCAGCTGGACGGCCCCCGAGAGCAGCAGCCAGGGCACGAAGACCATCAGCAACAGATCGCAGGCGAAGGCGACCACCCGCCGCCAGATCTCTCCCGGGGGGACGGCGGCGGCGAACCCACTCACGGCCCGCACCACGACCAGCGAGAGCGCCATCGTGACCACCACCGCCAGCCATCGCCAGGCCACCCGCAGGCTGCTCTTGGGCCGCGGCAGCTCCCAGACCGCCGCGAAGGCACGGGTCAGCGCTCGCGACAGGCTGGTCGCCGATGCGAACACGATGAGGGCGCCCACCACGCCGAAGCCGGTTCCCCCGGAGGTGTGGACCGCCTCGTCCAGCACCGAGCGGGACCCCTGGGGCAGAAGGACCGCGTCCGCGACCCGGCCGGTGTGGTCGTCGTCCAACCACGTGGCGAGCAGGATCAGGATCGGGAACACCGACGTGAAGAACTGGGCAGCGATCGTCATCGAACGGTCGAAGATCTCGATCTGCACGCAGGACGCCACACTGCGGAACCCGATCCCCCCGAGCCCGCGGGACAGCAACCGGAGGATCGGGCGCCGCAGCCGCTGCGGCAGGCGCTCGAGAGCCGCGTACGCCGCGGCCTCGGCCGAGCCGGGAGCCGGCGCCCCGGGCGGCAACTCAGCGTCCGTGCGGGACGTGCCCATCGGCGCCCTCCTCCCGATCCCCGCTGGTCTCAGCCTGTCGCCTCCCCCGTCGCGCGTCATCCCTCGTGGGTGAGGAGTTCTGCCGCACAGCCCGTTGCTCGCAGCTCCGCTCGGCTATCCGTTCGGCGGACCTCTGGCCGCCGACCTCGAACGGCACGACCTGGTCGTCGTCGCCGTGGATCACCAGGGTGGGGACGTCGAAGGCGTCGAGGTCGGTGCGGAAGTCGGTGGCGGAGAACGCGGCGATGCACTCGTAGGCGTTGCGGTGACCGGCCTGCCCTGGCGCCAGAACGCGACCGGTGCCGCGCCGGCCGATGTAGCGGGCCGCCTCACCGCCGCCGGTGGAGAAGCCGACCAGGGTCAGGTCGTTCAGGTCGACGGTGTCGACGAGGCAGGTGAGGTGGTCGGCGTAGGTGTCCATGTCGTTGCCAAACCTGCTCTGGCTGGAGCGTTGTGGCCTCGGCGGTCGTGCGCGATGACCCGGTAGCGGTAGTCGGCGAGGGGGAGCATCTGGGCCTCCCCGCTGCCGCTGCTGAGCGGCCAGGCGTGCGAGAGGAGCACCGGGCGGCCCTCGCCCTAGTACGGGGTGCTCCCCCGCGGCTGGCGGGAGTAGGCCGTCGCCGAGCGCGGCGCGCAGGAAGTGGGTGCAGGCCCGAAATGAAGGCGCCCCTGACCGGGGTTCATCCAGATCAGGGGGCCAAGAGATCTCGCCGACGCAGAGGGCGCGGCGCGGGTTCGGACGGATCGAAGCGCGGGACAACGGACGCTTCCGCGCGGCCTACACCGGACCCGACCGTCGGCTTTACCGAGCCCCGATTACCTTCGTTTCTCGAGACGATGCGGGGGCCTGGCTATCGGCTCGGCGGGCCGAGATCGAGATGGAGGTCTGGGCCCCGGAGGTAGCGGCCCGCGGGGCGGCAAGCCGGTCACTACCGACGCCGCAGGCCTACGCCGACATGGCTCGAGACGCGAAAGACCCCGGGACGCGCGCTACGACCCACGACCCGGCGGCAGCACCGGATGCTCCTCAACATGTTCATCTACCCGACCTTCGGGGACGAGCGCGTCGACCGGATCTCGGCCGACGATGTCAACCAGTGGTACGACGCCCTGGCACCCGGACGCGAAACCGTCCGCGCCCAGTCCTACAGCTTGCTCCGCACCGCCTTCGCCAGCGCCGCCGCGGAGCGCCCACACCCGCTCGTGCCCTACAACCCTGCTCAGGTACGCGGTGCCGGCAGCGCGAAGCGCGCACACCGCGTCCAGCTCGCCAGCCTCAAGGAGCTCAAGACGATCATCGGAGAGATGCCCGACCGCTACAAGCATGACGCTCCTGGCCGCGTGGTGCGCCATGCGCTTCGGCGAGCTGACGGGGCTCCGGCGCTCTACAAGGTCTACTACCTGGCCCGTGAGGCGGCGGGCCGCCCGGATCTCCGGTGGCACGACCTCCGCCACACGGGTGCTGTCCTGGCCGCGCAGACCGGTGCCACGCTTACTGAGCTCATGAGTCGCCTCGGCCACTCGACCCCAGGTGCGGCGATGCGCTACCAGCATGCGGCTGCCGACCGCGACGCCGAGATCGTCTGGCGCCTGTCGGAGCAGACTGGCTCATAGGCGCTGAAAAGACGTCCCCGGCCCGTAGCCGTCCCAGGCGACCCAGGGACGGCTCAGAGAACCAAATTGACCGTCCTAGACTCGCGACGTCGAAACTACATTTGCTCCGAGGCGTAACCCGCCGGCTCACTCCGCAGAAGGGCCACCGTGCTCCGCCTTAGCCGCTGGCGGCACAGCAACCTTAAGAACGCACTGGACCAGCTCGCGTCGAGTTTCGATGAGCCTTCCGTACTGGTTGCGGAACCTCTGGAGTGGCATCACGGCGTATCGCCCGTCGGCTCGCGTCGCGAACTCGAACTTGCGCGTCTGTCTCAGCAAGTTCCTCGCTGCTTGACTTGTCTCCTCGTCACAGATGAACACAAGTTCCCAGTACGCCTCGTAGGTCGCACGAATGTCGTTTGCCTTTGGGTCGTTGACCACCTGAAACTCGTCGGGTGCGTCTGCGGACGCTCGAGCCATAACGAAGTTCGCTTGGTAATCCTTCGCGTACTGGCGGGACTCGACGATGAAGCGTGACGCCGCGCTTCGGACGTCCTGGCGCCATTGGTGCCGCACTTCGCGCTCGTGCCTTGCCACGTCTTGCTTGTCCCGTCGAGCGTCGCTCGCCCGAGTCGAGAGGAACGCGACCAACGCGCCGAGAAGCGTGGCTACTACCGAAAGGGACCCAGCGAGCAGTGCGACGAACCACCAGGGGGCGGTGCTCGTTGTCGCAGCGTCCCCTGCAGCGTCTAGGAGCATCCAGGGTATAGACAACGATGTCGGCACAACTGAACGTTATCGCTACTCGCTGCATCCACAATCGTTAACAGGGGGCGCGCCAAGACTCTGAAGCGCCCCAGGTTCTCGGCCGTTCCTATACGGGGTGCGGCTCTCGGTTGAGGGCAGCGTAGTGGGCTTGCTCGT
>NZ_JCBAJX010000016.1:0-85542 GCF_059766585.1 Nocardioides sp. Z21_20 | reverse complement strand
AGCACTACTCTGAAACACCCGTCCCGATCGGGGCAGGTTCCAAGTAACCGAGCCTCCACGAAACCCGGGGCGATTCAGTGACCCCGGTTCTTGGACGCGCTGAAACCAGCACCTGCTGGGGAAGCGAGATGATCCAGGGACCATGGCCAGGAAGAACTGCTCCGAAAGTCCCGTCGTCAGGCCGTCGACTTCTACGAGTCCACCCCGGGCGCCACGGTCCGCGGTTGTCGACGACGCTTGAAAACGAGGCCATCGACGGTCGAAAACGAGGCCACCCAGACAGATTGGCTGGGTGAGCTCAGCGAAGGATTGGGCTTTGATCCGGCGGCTGGTTGCGGACGGTGTTCCGCAGCGACAGGTCGCACGGGATCTGGGTATCAGTAGGTCGACGGTTGAGCGTGCGTTGGCGTCGGACCGGCCGCCGAAGTATGAGCGGCCGTCGGTGCCGACTTAGTTCGCACCGTTCGAGCCGCTGGTGCGAGCGTTGCTCAAGGCGACGCCCGACCTGCCGGCGATGGTGATCGCTGAGCGGGTCTGCTGGACAGGGGCGATCACCTGCTTCCGTGACCACGTCCGACGGTTGCGTCCTGAGCATCGACCGGTCGACCCCTCAGACCGGCTGACCTGGTCGCCGGGTGATGCGGTGCAGTGCGACCATCCAGGCCGATCTCGAAGCCTCGTTCGGCGAGCTCCAGTGGATCATCAACTCCTACCTGCCCGCTCTGGCCGTCTTCCTCATCCCCGGTCGCTGGTCAGTGCGAGCGAACGCACCGCGGATCGTGCTCAGCGTCAGCCTCCCAGCTGGCTCGTCGGAGATCGTGCGACTGCGGCCGCGAAGAAGGAGCCTGACCCGGTGAGGACCATTCGTGCCTCGTCAGGGGAGGATGGAGCATCTTGGCCGGCTTCCGGATGTCGGCAATGGGAGGATGCGTGTCCCGATTGGACGTGGTCGCTGCAGCAGCCGCGCGCGACGCTGGGGGGATCGACGCTGGGCTGCTCGGTGACTTCCTCTCGATTCTGGAAGAGGCCGTCGCGTCCGGTCGCCGGTTACGACGCTCGGAGCTGAGGGCATGCGGCGAGCGTGGCGCCGCAGCGGCGTTGGGCGGCGTGCCGCTGCGGGCGCTGGTCGACCTCTATCTCTCGGCGTGCTGGCGGCTGTGGGAGGAGCTCGATACCGGGTCGAATGCCGCCCAGGTTCGCGCGGCCGGCCTGGCAGTGCTTCGCGCCGCGGACGATGCGGTGGCAGCGCTGGCCGAGGGCTTCCAGCTCGCCCGCAACGACCTGTCACGTCAGCAGGAGTCGACCCGGCGCGACGTCTTCGACCTGCTGCTGGCCGGTGGTCCGTCCGCGGTTGAGGTGACCGGTCGGGCCGCCGACCTGGGGCTCGACCTCACCAGCCCGCACGCGGTGCTGGTCGCCCGGCACGACCTCACGTTCGATCACCCGTCGCTGACATCGGTTCCGCGCCACTTCGAAAGCGCTTTGAGTGGTCGTCATGGCGACACCCACCCGCTGGTAGCGACCAAGAGCGGACTGTTGGTCTGCATCTTTGCTGCTCCTGACCAGGCGAGTGTCACCTTGGTCGGAGACAGGCTCGCGGCGGTCATCGCCGCGGTCGCACCGGTCCGTCCCGGCCGAGGTCATGAGCGGTCCTGGCAGGCTGCGATCGGGCGTGCTCAACCCGGCGCAAGCGCTGTCCGGGTTTCCTACGAACAGGCATGCAGCGCACTGGACCTCGCCGGCCGTCTCGGCCTCGAGGATGCCGTGATCGACTCCAGCTCGTTGGTGGTCTACGAGATGCTGCTGCGTGACCGTGATGCGATCGACGAACTCATAGCGACCGTTCTGGGTCCGCTCAAGCACGCCCCGGGTAGTGCTAGGACGACATTGGAGACCCTCGAGGCCTACTACGCGACCGGCGGGGTCGCCACCGCAACCGCGGCGCGATTGAACCTGTCGGTCCGGGCAGTCACCTATCGGCTGCAGCGCATCGGCGACGTGCTTGGTCTGGATCCCACCGACCCGGCGCACCGCTTCACCCTGCACGCCGCGGTGCTCGGAGCCCGATTGCTGGACTCGTTCTGAGTGCTGCCCCGGCCTCCGTTGCCGAACCTCGGCAACATCGCGGCCGGAGTTCGTCCGCAATCTGCCCTCGTCCGGTGAACGTCTGTCGCCCAGACTCGACGGGTACCTAGACCACCTCAAGGAGCACTTATGCACGACGTACCTGTCTGGCTGTGGGGCGCGTTCGCCGCCACCGTCGTCATCGCCCTGGCCATCGACCTGCTGGCCCACCGCGACGCCCATGTCATCGGCTTCAAGGAAGCCGCCCGCTGGAGCGTGGGTTGGGTCGGGCTCGCGGTGATCTTCGGGGTCGTGGTCTTCGCCGTAGTCGGCCGCGACGCAGGTGTCGAGTACACCACCGCCTGGTTGTTGGAGAAGAGCCTGTCGGTGGACAACCTCTTCGTGTTCGCGCTGATCTTCGGCTACTTCAAGGTCCCGGCGCAGTACCAGCACCGGGTGTTGTTCTACGGCGTGATCGGGGCCCTGGTGTTCCGAGGGATCTTCCTGGCACTTGGCGTGGCCGTCGTCAGCCAGTTCACCGCGATCCTCTTCGTCTTCGCCGCGATCCTGCTCTACAGCGCCTACAAGTTGATCAAGGGCGACGACGATGACTACGACCCGAGCAGCAGCCTGGCGCTGCGGTTGATGCGCAAGGTCGTGCCGATGACCGAGGAGTACCACGGCACGAAGTTCTTCATCCGGGAAGCCGGAAAGCGCGTCGGCACCCCGATGCTTGCCGTCGTGGTCGCCATCGAAGCAGCCGACCTGTTGTTCGCTGTGGACAGCGTGCCTGCCGTCCTCGCGGTGAGCGACGACGCGTTTATCGTCTACACCTCCAACGCCTTCGCCATCCTCGGCCTGCGCGCCCTCTACTTCCTGCTCTCGGGCCTGCTCGACCGGTTCCACTATCTCGGCACCGGCCTCGCACTCATCCTTGCGTTCATCGGCGTCAAGCTGATCCTGCAAGCCGCCCACAAGACGATCGACACCTCCATCCCCGAGATCCCTTCGCTCGTCAGTCTCGGCGTGATCGTCGTGGTCCTTACCGGCTCAGTCGCACTCAGCTTCCTGAAGCCGAAAACGGACGAGGACAAGGACGAGGAGACCGTCGAGGCCGAGTCCCGCTGATAGGTCGGGGGTCTCGCATACGCCTCCGCAGGGGTGCGGCACACCTAGAGGGTGCGCTGGTTAGGCGAGGTGCTCTGTGGCCCTCAGGGCTCTGTTGTGGGGTGACCGGCCCAGGCCGGCCGCTTCATCCCATGCCCCCTAGGCTGCGGAGGCGCGAAAGATCGTTTGAGTGCACGAGTGCACTCAGCTTCTCGTAGGTGCACAGCACCCGCGTCAGCGTTCGCGCTCCAGATCCGAAGACCCGTCAGTGAGGGAACATATGTGCCGCGTGCTCGCCTACATCGGGGCAGAAATACCTGTGGAGAATCTGCTTCTCAAGCCGGAGAACAGTCTCATCAACCAAACCCTCGACCCAGAGCGTCATCCGCAGCTTCAGCTCGCGGGCTGGGGATTCGGTATCTGGAGCGAACATCTGCTGAAGACAGAAGAGCCCCTGCTCTATCACCGACCGATGGCTGCGTTCTACGACGACAACGTTGCCGGCATCCTGCCAAGCCTGCAGGCCAGTACGCTGCTTGCTCATGTGAGAGCTGCTGACTACAACTCGACCGTGGTGCTGGCCGACGAGAACTGCCACCCGTTCTCCTACCAGGGCACCCCCTGGATGATTGCTCAGAATGGTGACCTGCCGAACTGGAAGCTGCTGCAACGGGAGCTGCTGCCGCACTGCAAGGACAAGTTCCTGGAGCAGATGCGGGGCACCACTGACACGGAGTTCCTCTACGTGCTTCTCCTCTCCCTGCTCGAGGACGATAGCGACGAAGGCGTACAGCGCGGATTCGAAGAGATGATGAAGCTCATCGTCAAGGCCATGGACAGTCTGGACCTTCGGAGTCTGACCAAGCTGAAGATGGCCTTGGTCGCCCCGAACCGCATCATCGGAGTCAACTTCGGCACCGGACACCAGGGCGAGACCGACCCTGCTGGGGACTGGAGAGAACTACGGAAGTCCGGTCCGGGCACGGACGACTTCGCTCTCTCCATGCTCCTGGAGCCGATGTATCTGCTGATGGGCCGCAACTTTGAGGATGACGAGACGACCTACGACTTCGAAGACTGCACGGAAGAAGACGCGACGTCGGTCATCCTCGCCTCCGAGCCGCTGACCGAGAACGACGGCTGGTTGAACTTGGAGTTCGGCGAGATTGTCTTCCTGGAGAAGAAGGGCGCGAGCATCACGAGAACCGTCGCCAGCTTGAAGGTGTAAGGGCGCCAGTGGGAACGGGCCAGCGGGCCGCCTCATGGGGAACCGCGCAGATCGGCTCCCGCGGGTTGCCAGAGCTGGATCGCGTTGCCCTCAGGATCGGTGAGCCCGGCGAAGCGACCGTTCGGGTACTCCTCGGTGTCGACGTCCACCTCGACTCCCGCGGCGCGCAGCTGGCGCACCATGGCGTCGAGGTCGACGACCCGAAAGTTGATCGACCAGGAGTTCGCTGCGCTGCCAACGTGCTCTGAGTCGGCCGGCATGGCGGCAAACACGGTCGGGCCTGGCTGTTGCCACCAAGACGAGGTCTCATACGACTGCGGCGGCGGGTCGACGCCCAGATGCTCGGCATACCAAGCGGTGAGCTTGCTGGGATTGTCTGCTCTGAAGAACACCCCGCCGATGCCGGTGACCCGCTCCATGAGGCTCCTTCGCTGCACGCTGGCGACGCGTCAATTTGCCCCAGGATCGCGTTGGCAATCTGTCGCTGTCTACCCTGCCGACGCCGCCGTTAGGGCCAGCACCCGGGTGCCGGCAGGGAGCAGGTCGTGCTCGCCACGCTGGAGTACGTGTGGTGGTGCTGCGGTCCAGTCCACGCTTGCACAAGTGCACGGCGCGAAGAAGGTCGTGGTGTTGATGGAGCACGTGGCCCGCGACGGCTCGCACAAGATCGTCGAGGAGTGCTCGCTGCCGCTCACCGGCAAGCGGGTGGTGCAGCGCATCATCACCGACCTCGCCGTCATCGACGTACGCCCCGACGGGCTGCACCTGGTCGAGCTCGCGCCGGGCGTCGGCGAGGACGAGGTCCGCGGGAAGACCGGAGGTGGGGCGTCGCCCGGTTGTGAGGAGGGCCGGTGTTCGGTCATGCTGCGTCGGTGCCGAGCTATGAGAAGTTCAACCGGGAGCTGGCCGCTGCAGCGCGCGACATGCAGGACGAGAAGAACGCCAAGGAGGCCATGGAGCGGGCTGTGGAGCTCGCGACCGAGATCCTCTCGGGGTGCGACGCGGCGGGGGTCTGTGTGGTCCACCGCGGCGAGCGCATCGACACGCACGCTGTGAGCAGCGAGACGGTCCGGCTGGTCGACGCGCTGCAGCACGAGCTCCAGCAGGGGCCGTGCCTGGACGCGCTCCAGATGCAGGACACCGTGCACAGCAGGGACCTGTCCACGGACGAGCGGTGGCCCCACTGGGGTCCCGAGGTCTCGAGGCAGCTGGGGTTTCGAAGCATCGTGAGCTACCGCCTGTTCTCCACCGGCAAGAGCCTCGGGGCACTGAACCTGTACGGCGCGAGCAAGGCTGCCTTCAGTACCGACGTCATCCACGACGGCATCGCCCTCGCGGCCCACGTGGGCGTGGCCCTGGCGGGGGCGCAAGAGGTCGACCACCTTGAGCGCGCACTCGCGGGCCGCACCGTGATCGGTCAGGCCACCGGCATCCTCATGGAGAGGTTCGACATGCCAGCGGACCGGGCCTTCGCCCTCCTCAGTCGCCTCTCACAGGCCAAGAACGTCAAGCTACGCGCGCTGGCCGAGCAGATCGTGGACACCCGAGCTGTTCCCAAAGCGTAGGTCTGCGGACACGCACGGAGTCCTCGTACAAGACCGCCGAACTCAGCGGAATGAACGGCCACCCGTTTCGTTCAGAACCGTTCTGCGACGGCCGTCAACTTCGCGACGTAGACCGGCCAGTCCGTGTCCCCAGGCAAGTTGCTGGCATCGCGCAGCAGGCCCGTCGAACCGTCGATCTGCTCGCGCAGAATGTCGGCGTGGCCCGCGTGGCGCTGCAAGTCGACGATGTCGTGGATCATGATCTCCTGGAGCGAGACCTCCGCTCCGCCCCAATGCGCGACCGTGCCGATCGCATCTAGCGCTAACGCGTCGATGGTTTCATCAGCGAAAGCCTGGACCCGCAGGTAGAGGTCGATGAGGCCGTCTGCTGACTCCTGCGCGGTGGCGTACCAATCGGCCTGTGGATCGGTTCCGTCCGTGGGCACGAGTTCCTCGGGCGTTGCCCAGTCGCGCTCGAAGGTCGGACCGAAGTAGAGCGCCTCCATATTGAGCGCGTGTTTCACGATGCCCAGGAGGTTCATTCCCGTCGGCGTTCGAGGCAGCCGCTGGTCACGCTCGGACAGGCCGTCGAGCTTCCAGATCAAGGTGTCCCGAGCGCCTTGCAGGTAGTTCTTGAGCACGTCTTTCGGATCGGCTGGCATGCGGCCATCGTGCCCCACGCACTTCGCCATGATCGGTCGTTTCCAACCCCTCGGCGGCCGGCTACCGCAGCGGCGCGAACCGCCTCATGTCGCGCAGGTAGCGCACCACGCCCCGGGCGGGCACCGGCTGCGGCCAGGCGTCGGGGCGGAACCACGCGTCGGACCCGCCGTCGACGAAGATGATGCTGCCGCACAGGAAGTCTGCCGCCGGTGTGGTCATGAAGACCGCCCAGGAGGCGAGCTGCTCGGGGTTCCCGAAGTCGCCCACCGGGACGGGGAAGGCCCGGATGGTGCGGGCCTGGGACGGCGTGGCCAGCTGCCGCTCGAGCAGGGGAGTGAGGATGGCCCCCGGGGCCAGCGCGTTGAGCCGGATCCCGGCGCCGGCCCAGTCGGGCAGGACCGCGGTACGGCGTACCCAGCGGCTCAGCGCGATCTTGGACGCGGCGTACGCCCAGGGCGCCCTCAGCTGGGGGATCCGGCCGATCCGGCGCAGGGCCAGGTCGGCGTCGCCGTCCAGGAGGGCCCGGACGGCGCGGCGGGGCACCATCGGCGTTGTCGTCGTGGAGTTGCTGGAGAACACGACGACCTTGGCGTTGCCTGCGGCGGCCAACGCGGGGCGCCACTGCTCGAGGAGCTCGGTGACGCCGAGGTAGTTGACCTGCAGGATCAGCCGCGGGACGCCTTTGCCGGCCGTGGGGCCGACTCCGGCGGCGAGCACGGCGCCGTCCAGCACCCCGTCGCAGGCCTCGAGCACCTCGCGGGCGGCGCGGCTGCGGCCACGGGTGGTGGACAGGTCGGCGGTGACGCTCGAGGCCACGACGTCGACGTCGATCACCCGGTGTCCCGCGCGGCGCAGCTGGGCCGTCACCGCGGCGCCCATCCCGGAGGCGGCACCGGTGACCGCATAGGTCTTGGCGCGATCCGCCTTCATCGGTGGACCCCGCGTCCCAGCAGGTCGACATCGTCGATCGGAGAGGCGGTCACGGTCGGGTTCACGGGGACCACCATGGCGCACAACCGCGGGTTGCGGGGGCTGTTGCCCGCATTCAGGGGGCCGTCACCGATTGCCCGAGGGCTCGTGCCCGCTCCGGTGGTGCGAACGTGCCCACCAGAGCAGGCCCAGCGCGACCAGGAGCGCGGCGATCACGTCGCCGCCGGCCCCGAGCTCGTGCGCGAGGGTGCGGTACGACGCGCCGGCCAGGTAACCGGCGAGCGTGATGGCGGCGGCCCACAGGCTCCCGCCGAGCACGTTCGCCGCCGTGAACCGCGCCTGAGCCATGCCGCTGGTGCCGGCCACGCCCGGGACGAGAGCGCGCAGAACGGCCACCCACCGACCGATCGCCACCGCCGCGGCACCACGACGGCGGATGAGCTCCAGCGCGCGCTCGAGGTCCCCGGACCGGCGCACCGCCGCCGGCAGGTGCGCCATCAGGCGGTCCCCGTAGCGGCGTCCGAGGAGGAAGCCGATCTGATCACCGGTGATCGCGCCCGCCGCCGCAGCCACGATGACGGCCCACACCGACAGGTCGCTGCCGTGGGCGACGACGCCACCCAGCAGGACGGCGACCTCGCCGGGGACGAACACGCCGACCAGCAACGACGCCTCGGCGGCAGGCAGCGCGAAGACGAGGAGCAGGACCAGCCAGGGCGGGAGCCCCACCAGAAGATCGAGCAGCGAGCTCATCACGTCGATCCCCCATCCGTGGGACAGCCGGCGATCGGTGAGGCTCGTGCCCCCGCGCAGCAGCGAGGTGCCGACCCCACGACGATAACCCCTGCCGCAGAGCCGCCTTGTAACGCGGGGTTATGCGCACTGCCACAGCGAAATAACGCCGTGGGAGTGGGCATAACCCCGCGTTACATGGGGGCGGCGAGCGGCACGTACGGCGCGGCGGCCGAGGCGTTGACGGCGCTGAGCGGCGGGCGCCGGGAGCTGACCAGGTTCAGGGTGGACCAGGTGCGCGAGGGGATCCGCGACATCGCCGGGGTCAGGGTGGTGTGCAGCTTCACCACCGACGTGTACCGGGTGCAGGAGATGCTCTGCAGCCAGGCCGACCTCCGGCTGCTCGCGCTCCAGGACTAGATCGCCGTTCTCAAGCCGAGCGGCTATCGCTCGCTGTACGCCATCGTGGCGAGCCCGGAGCACAGGATCTATTACAAGTACGACCAGCGGTACCGGCGGAGCTGAGCGCCCGCCTGCACGCTGCCGCGACCACGGCGACCGACCTGGACCGTGGGATGAAGCGGCTCGCCGTCGAGGTGCACGAGCTCGAGGACGGCGGGGTCGCCGAGGCGCGCATCACCCACCAGACCGTGGCCGATTTCCTGAACTTCCTCGACTCCGCGCCGGGCCACGACAGCGCCGGCTGAACCGCGCGCCGCGGTTGCTCACTCGCGCCAGAACAGGTGGTGGACCACGCCGTGGGGGCTCGGTACGACGTCGCGGCGATAGCGGTCGAGCAGGTCGTCGGGGGACTCCCAGAGCCGAGAGCCGGCGCCGAGCCGCACGGGCGCGACCGCGACGTGCAGCGTGTCGACGAGCCCGGCGTCCAGGAACTGGCGCACGGTGTCGGCGCCACCACCGAGCCGGACGTCCTTGCCGTCGGCTGCCTGGAGGGCGAGCTCCAGCACGGCTGCGGGGTCCCCGCCCACGAAGTGGAAGGTCGTGTCGGACAGCGTGAAGGAGGGCCGCGCATGGTGGGTCATCACGAACACCGGGGTGTGGAACGGCGGCTCGGCTCCCCACCAGCCACGCCACTCCTCATCGGCCCAGGGGCCGCGCTGAGGACCGAACTTGTTGCGGCCCATGATCTCGGCGCCGATGTTGCGGTGGAAGTCGCGGACCAGGTAGTCGTCCAGGCCGCGGCTGCCCCCGGGATCGGTGCGGTTGGGCCAGCTCACCGTGGCCCCGGCCCAGGCGAAGAACTCGCCGGGGTCGGCGTGGCCGAACGGACGCTCGACGCTCTGTCCCTGCCCGGCGGCGTACCCGTCGGAGGACACGGTGAGGTTGTGGACCCTGACCATCTGCGTCACTGCTGCTCCTCGTCGTACCACCTGCGCTGCGGCTTGTTCTGGCCAGCGTCACCAGGCGCGTCAGCGAGCGCCTGGTCCGGCTCAGGATCCTTCACCTCCCGACAGCGGGACCGGACGACCCAGGCGGACGTGCTGCACGCCGGGGGAGTAGGTCACCAGCTCGGGCTGGCCCAGGCCGCCCAGGCCCACGGAGTCGGTGAGGTTCTGCTCGAGCGACTCCAGGGTGGCCGCTTGCAACGGCCACGGCTCGTGCTCCACCGGCGTGACCAGCAGCCGACCGAAGTGCCTGGTGTACGCACGCCAGCGTCCGGTCAGCCAGTTCTCCAGGTCCGAGGAGGCGACCGTGTCCAGCGGGCGAACCTGCATCCGGTAGGACTCGCCGGATCCCTTCCGCGCGCCGGTGTAGCTGAGGACGCCGCCGTCGTCGCGCACGGTCAGGTCCGCCGCGTGGTACGGCGCGCCGACGGCAACCCTGATGCCCGCGGCGAGGGCGGCGCTGCCGACGTCGATGGTCAGGAACCACAAGCCGTCCCGGCCGTCGGGGCCCCGCACGTAGGTCCGCAGGTTCGTCTCCGGGGTGCTGGACAGCTGCGCCAGCACGGACGACCCGCGCACGAAGCCGGGCACGGCTCGGTGGAGGAGGCCGGGCACGTCCAGAGGGCGCATGTCCGCCATCACGAACGGCGTCAGCCCCACCCAGGCGGAGCCGTCGTACACGTCCACCGTCAACCCGTCCGGGAGCAGCGACTGGACCCGCTGCGGCTCCACCCGCCAGTGCAGGAACGTCATCCGCTGCCAGGACGCCCGAAACAGCGGGATCGAGAATCAAATGGCCGGGGAGAGAAGTGAGCTGGCTCTCAGATGAGTGGTCGCGGCTCGGAGGGGTCGTGGCGTGCGGCCGCCCAGTGTCACCGGCCACCGTGGTTTTCGGCCTTCACTCGCGTCGCTGGGTGCGAGGTCCGAACGATGGGACTATCGCAACCACACTCAATCCGGACCTGCGAACCTCGTCGGTCGTGGGGAGACCCGGTTGACGGTCGATGTTGTCGCGGGCGTCCCGAATGGTGTGTGGAGGCCTTAGCGGCCGACGGATCGATCTAGGCTGATCATGACTTCGCTGGCGGTCAGCCCCGCCGCACTTTCGGCCCCATGCCCGTGCTCTTCGAGGCGCCGGCGCGGTAGGCGTCGTCATGGAAGCCCCGGAAACCCCCCGGGTCGCCGGGGATCAGTTCACTCCCGAAGGCGATTGCGCTGATCTTGACCCAGCGCGGCGAGTTCACACACTTGGTTGGCATCGAGAGGGCGATCTGATTATTCGCAGGATCGAGCCGCGCCCGCAGTCCCCGACACTTCACCGTCTTTGCCCCTCGCATAGTCATCAACTCCAACCCGTCGGCAGAACGGCGTGCGTCAACGAAGCTGACATAGCTCCAATAATTCCGCTTCGGAGTTTCGATGCGGACGTAGGTATCGGGAGCATTCCGCCTCCCGACATCACGCAACTTCACCGAGAGGCGCAGCCAGCCCTCTCCGTGGTTGACGATCGTGCGAGTGATGTCGACGTTGGTGTTGTCGGGCGCAGGCGTGACGGCCGGCTCCAGGGTTCCGCCGTTCTCGTCCTCGGTGTAGTCCCCGTAGAGGACGTCACCTGCCTGGTCGAGAGTCGCCACGCGCTCTGCGTGGGCAGCGACGGGTGCGCCCAGGGCCACGGTAGCGGCGAGAGTGACGGCTAGGAGGCGGACCCCGAGAAGGCGTGGCATGCGTGTGTGTCCGATCAGATGTCGCCCCGAAGAGCGGAGATTTTTGTGTGACCCATTATCCGCGGCAACAGCGTCCAGGTCAGACGAACAAGGAACTTCAGTCGGAGCGCCGAGTGGCCTCTGTTGCCCGACCGCCCCTCGAACTGGTGGGTGAGGTTGCCACGCAGCTTGGGACGTCGCGGGCTCTCCGGGTGGGATCTGGAGAGGGCAGGCCCTCCCCAGTCGGCATGTGCTGCTCCGCGGTGACATCGACCATGCCGGTGCGCCCCCCTAGTGGCTGGCGAGGCCGCGACGCGACTGCAGCCGCGGTGCGATCCACCGGTCGGCGACGACGCCGGTGACGAAGGAGTACATCGCCTTGTGGGCGACGTCGACCCGGCGCTCGAAGCTCGGCCAGCTGGACGGCGGGGCGCCCACCCCGGTGGCGTTCTCCACCGTTTGGTCGAAGGCGAGCCGCACCACCGTGTGCCAGGCGTGCGCCTCGGCGCCCCGGATGCCGGTGACCGCCCACACACCTCGCAGCGCACCGAGCACGGCTCCGGTTCCCCAGTGCATCGCGTGGTTCCAGCCGACGGGCGTGTCGTCGTCGGACGGGCGCCTGCCCACCAGGGTCAGCAGCGCGCGGGCCGGGACGTAGGAGTTCGGCCGGTGGGTCAGCTTCTGCTCCACCTTCTCCGCCGCGGTCATCACGGCCACCCCGACCAGACCGGCTGCCGCGCCTTTCGCCGCGGCG
Source organism: Nocardioides sp. Z21_20 (assembly GCF_059766585.1). Lineage (NCBI taxonomy): Bacteria > Bacillati > Actinomycetota > Actinomycetes > Propionibacteriales > Nocardioidaceae > Nocardioides > Nocardioides sp. Z21_20. The sequence goes on along the minus strand of NZ_JCBAJX010000016.1, from coordinate 73,411 downwards.
GAGCGCAGCGTCGCGGCCCTGCCGGCGCGCATCCCAGTGGGTCTCATCCGGCTCCCTTCTCCGGCCACGCTGTGCCCAGAAACACCCTGCGTGATGCCACCGGAGCGTGCCGGAGTGCGGTTAGCCTTCGGGCGTCCGGGGATGACACGAGGGGAAGCGGGGCACGGCTGCGGTGGGACGGTTCACGACACTCCCGCCGCTGCGTCGCAGGCCTGGCTCGCTGATCGCCGGGGCCGCCGTCGCGGTGCTGCTGCTCTCGGGGTGCCTGCCTGTCGAGGAGGCCACCGACGGGGCCACCCCCGAGGCGCCGGCCACATCGCTCGAGCCGCGCACGGACTCCGCACGGGCGGTGCTGTCCACGCTGCCGGTCAAGGGCCGTGCCCCGATGACCGGCTACCAGCGCGAAAGGTTCGGCCAGGCCTGGCTGGACGCCGACCGCAACGGGTGCGACACCCGCAACGACATCCTCGCCCGGGACCTCGTCGACGTCGTCTACGCGCCCGGCACCGGCGAGTGCAAGGTCAGCCTCGGGGCGCTCACGGACCCGTACACCGCCCGGCAGATCCGGTTCCGCTACGGCGACGGGACCCTGGTCGACATCGACCACGTCGTGGCGCTCGGCAACGTGTGGGCCACCGGCGGCCTCTCGTGGCGCGTCGAGAGGCGGGCGGCGGTCGCGAACGATCCGCTGAACCTGCTCAGCGTCGACGCCTCGGCCAACCGGCAGAAGGGCGACGGCGACGCGGCCACCTGGCTGCCGCCGAACAAGCGCTACCGCTGCTCCTACGTCGCCCGGCAGGTGGCGGTGAAGGCCAAGTACGGGCTGTGGGTCACCCCGGCCGAGCGCGACGCGATCGCGCGGGTGCTGGACACCTGCCCCGAGCAGCCGCTCCCCGCCGACTCCGGCGCACCGGTGGAGGTGGACCAGAACATCGCCGACGCAGCCCCCGAGCCCGCGGACGGGGCCGGCGACGACGGGGCGGCGTACTACGAGAACTGTGACGCCGCACGCGCCGCCGGCGCCGCGCCGGTACGCCGCGGTGACCCCGGGTACGGCGCGCACCTGGACCGTGACGGCGACGGCAGTGCCTGCGAGTAGCCGATGCAGCAGGCGCGGTTCTGATCGTGCCGGTCGAGCTGTTCGCCCCGACCCTCAGCCGCGAGGGAGGGGGGAGGCCGGCCGGGTCCTGTGCAGGGCGACCGCGAGGGCGATGGCGGCGATGATGCCGATCAGCGGCGGGATGCCGAACTCCGCCTCCTTCGACCAGTAGGCCAGCGCACTGGCCACGACGTACGTCGCGATGTTGCGCCAGTCGAGGGCCGGTGTCGCCAGCCCGGCCGGGATGCCGCGGCGCCACCGCAGGAAGAAGTCGGCGATGATCACTCCGCCGAGCGGGGGGATGAACGTGCCGAGCAGCCCCAGGTAGTCGATGAGGTTGTTCTGCACCCCGGTCAGGGCGAGCACCGTGCCGATGATCGATCCGCCGATCACGAAGGGGGTCTTCGTGGGCTTCTCGAAGAGCTCCGCGCCGGCGACGCCGAACGCGTAGGCGGTGTCTGCGTTGGACTTCCACAGGTTGCCGAAGAGCAGGAACACACCCCAGCCGACGAGCCCCAGGTTGTAGAGCACCAGCACGAAGTCGCCCTCGCCGAAGGTGATGGCGCCGATCGCGCCGAACAGGATCATCAGTCCGTTGCCGATCAGGAAGCCGATCATGCACGCCCAGACGGCTTGCGATCCCGAGCGCCCGAACCGGGTCCAGTTGGGTGCCTGGGTTCCGGCGGAGACGAAGGTGCCGACCACGGTGGTGATGGCAACCGACATCACCATGGTGGTGGTCGGCTCGACCCCGAACAGGCCGTCGAGGCCGCCGACCTCGTCGAGGGACCGCGACACCACCCAGAAGGCGAGAAGCAGGATGAGGGGCGTCGAGATCACCGAGACCCAGTACATCCCGCGGTAGCCGTAGCAGGCGGTGACGCACATGAGGATGCTGGTCGCGACCATGATCGCGGCCTTGGCCGCGAAGGACTCCCAGCCCGCTGCCTCGGCGGTCAGGTCGCCGATGGTGCCGACGATGACCCCGTACCAACCGATCTGAGTGCCGCCGAGCAGGATCGAGGCGAGCTTCGAACCACGGTTGCCGAAGCTGTAGCGGGCCATCACGACCGTCGTCAGGCCGGTCTGGGCGCCGACGTACCCCATCAGCGCGACGTAGGTGCCCAGGATGGCCGAGCCGGCGAGGATCACCAACAGGAGGTCCGCGAACTCGAAGGCCGGCCCCAGCTGGGCGCCGGCCAGCATGGTCGGGGTGAAGACGGTGAAGCCGAGGAGCACCACCACCAGCGACACGAACGACTTGCGGGCATGCGCAGGGACCGGGGTGACCGGGTAGTCGGCGTCGACCGGCTCCACCGTGGCCGCACTCCGCTCCGAGTCGGCGCCGTGGATGGCGTCCGGTCCGGCCGTCTGGCCGGCACCCGCGGAGATCACGCCTCCTCCCCGATGTCCTCGGCCCACAGCGCCGGCCGCTCGGCCAGCATCCGGTCCATCAGCTGCTTGCAGTCGGGGTCGTCGAGCACGTCGACGACCACCCCGCGACTGCGCAGCCAGCTCTCGGAGGCCTCGAAGCTACGGTTCTCGCCGACCACGATCCGCGGGATGTCGTAGAGGACCGACGCGCCGGCGCACATGAAGCAGGGCGACAGGGTCGTGTAGAGCACGCTGCTGCGGTAGACGGCGGCGGGCAGGCGCCCGGCCTGCTCCAGGCAGTCGGTCTCGCCGTGACGGATGGCGCTGCCGAGCTGCATGCGTCGGTTGCGGCCGACGGCGAGGACCTCGCCCTGGTTGGTCACCAGGGCAGCACCGATGGGGACGCCACCCTCGTTCCAACCAATCGCGGCCTGTTCGATCGCAAGTCTGAGGAAGTGCCTGTCGTCCAGCGGTGCAGGGGTGGTCATGCGGGGCTCCTGGGTGACGGTCGTGGATCCACGGGAGGGGGGGTGGCGTGCGTCTCAGCCACATGCACACCCGACCAGAGCACGGCGAGGACGACAACGGACGATCTGCCCACTGAGTGGGCGCGTTGACTGACACTTCGCAGCCACTCGCGATCATGGGCGCGTGATGGCGACCCTGGGCGATGTGCTCGCCCTGCCCTCGTTCCGGTCCGCCTCGGTCGAGCTGGTCACCGGCGATCCGGACGCGGTGGTGCGCTGGGTGCACTCCTCGGAGGTCTACGAGATGGGGGGACTGCTGGCCGGCGGCGAGGTGCTGCTGACCACCGGCCTCGGGCTGCACGGGCGCACCGCCGCCCAGCTCGCCGCGTACGTCGACCAGCTCGCCGACGCCGGGTGCGTCGCGCTGGGCATGGAGGTCGGTCGTTCCTTCTTCGAGGTGCCGGCCGAGCTCGTCGATACCGCGCGGCGTCGAGGGATGGCGTTCCTGACTCTGAACGCGATGGTGCCCTTCGAGCGGATGGTCGAGGACTTCCACGACCTTCTCCTACGCCGCAAGATGGGTTCGGCCCGCGGTGGCGAGGCGATCTGGCAGGAGCTGTTGGCGCCGGTGACGCTGGGGCAGGGCATGACGGCCCTGCTCGACGCCGTGGCCCGGCTCGCCGGTTGCCGTGCCGAGCTCGTGGATACCGACGGCCGGGTGGTCGAGCGCAGCCGGGTGGCGGCGCCCTCGAGCGCCACCGAGCAGGTGGTGGCGGACGTGCGGGTGCCAACCGGCACGGCCGGGCGGGTGGTCCTGCGCGGCCGGAGCACGGTCCGCCGAGACGCGGTGGCGCACAGGGCGTCGGTCGCCGTGGCCCTCGAGCTCGGGAGGCACCCGGGCGTGGGCAGGCGCCCGTCCCTGGCGCAGGCGGTCTTCACCGACCTGGTCACCGGCTCGCTGGTCTCCAGCGCACACCTGCAGGAGCGGTTGACCGCGATCGGGTGGACGCCGGCTCAGGACCGCCACATCCTGGTCGCCGCCGTCGACGTCGACCAGCGGGTCCCGGCGCAGGATCTGCTCGGGCACGTGCGTGACTCGGTGCAGCAGGTGCTGGGCCCGTGCGTGACCGGACTCGTCGGAAGCCAGGTCCTCGTGCTCGCGCAGGGTTGGCAGCGTGCGGCTCCCCAGCGTTCGCGCGCCGCGTTCACCGAGGTCTACCAGGCGGTGCTGGCGGCGTCGGGGGAGCTGGCCGGGGAGCTGCGTACGTTGGGCGTGGCCTCGCCCGTGGCCGACCTGGCCGACCTGGGTGCCGCGGTGGGCCAAGCGCGGGAGGTGGTGCAGATCGCCCGACGCTTCGGCACGCGCACCGGCGTCGTCATGGCCCGCGACGTCGGGGTGCAGCGGCTCCTGGCGACTGAGGCGGAGCCGGCGGTGACCGCGTTCGTGACCGAGCAGCTGGGTCCCCTGATCGCCTACGACCGGGAGGCCTCCGCGGACCTCGTACGGACGCTCGACGCGTTCATCGCCCACGGTGCCGGCAAGACCGCCACCGCGCAGGCACTCGGCATCCGACGGCAGTCGCTGTATGCCCGGCTGTCTCGGATCGAACGGCTGCTGGGAGTCTCGCTGGACGCGGCGGACCAGGTGAGCTGCCTCGCCGTGGCGCTCACGGCTTGGCGGATGCGCACCGGACTCGACCTGCAGGCGGCCTTCGACCGCAAGCTGATGTGAGCGACCTGCGTGGGAGGTCGCCCACCGTCCGACTCAGCCCTGAGCGACGGCCGAGGGCTCGGAGGTCGCTCGAGGCTGCTCGACCTCGCCGTGGCGCGCCAGGCTGACGGCCCCGGCCACGGCCAGGACGAACCCGACGCCGGCGACGACGCCCCATCCGGGACGGGTGTGATCGCCGAGCAGCAACAGCCCCACCAGGGCCGGGGCGACGGTCTCCCCGACGACCAGCGGTGCCGTCGCCTCGGTGACGCTGCCGCGCTGCAACGCGATCGAGTAGGTGAGCATCGCGACCACGCCGGCGACCGCGAGGGCGTAGGTGGCCGGGCTGCGCAGCAGCGGGCCCACCTCCGCCAGCAGGTGGTCGGGGGACAGGTCGCCGGGCAGCATCCGGGAGGCGACCGCGGTGGCGCCGAAGGCCAGACCGGCGACGGTCCCCAGCGCCCGGGCGCCGGCAGCCCCCGCCAGCCTCCCGAGCGGGATCGCGGCGACGGCCAGCAGCACGGTCGCCGCCAGCAGGCCCCACTGCTCGGCGTCGCTGACCTCGACGCTGCGGTCCTCGGTGGCCGACGCCCCGACCAGCACCAGCCCGGCCACCACCACGGTGATGCCGATCCGGTCCCTCCGGCTCAGCGGCATCCGCAGGAAGAGGGCGCCCAGGACGGCCGTGATCGCCAGGAAGCTGGCGACCACCGACTGCACCACGAACAGCGGCAGGCTGCGCACCGCGACGAGGCTGAGCAGGAACCCGAGTCCGTCCAGGCAGACCCCGGCCAGGTACGTCCAGGAGCGGAGCAGTCGCACCAGCAGCCGGGGATCGAGCCCCTGCACCGCGGCGGTGCGTCGCGCCGCGACGGCCTCCAAGATCGAGCTCACGCCGTAGCAGAGCGCGGCCCCCGCGGCAGCCAGCAGCCCGACGAGCATCGTCGCATGCTACGCCGACTGTGTTGCAGAACACACTCGTGCACACTGGCTCCATGTGGCCCAGTCGCCCGCGGGACCCCACACGCTCGTGGAGCGACGTGCTCGACGGCTGGTTCTTCGCGCTCTCGGGGGTCACCGGGGTCTGGTTCGCCTACGTGCTGCTGCGCGACGGGGTCCGGCCGGGCTGGCCGACGCTGCTGCTGGTCGTGTTCTGGCTCTTCGTCAGCTACCTGGTGCTGCCGCGCCTGCACCGGATCCTCACCTCGATCTACCTGCCCGGCTACTTCGTCGGGCGCACCCGCACCAGCGACGGGCTGCTCGGCGACCCGGTCAACCTCGGGTTCCTGGGCGAGGAGGAGCAGATCCACGAGGCGATGACCCTGGCCGGTTGGACGCGCGCGGACGATCTCGACGCGCGGAGCGCCGCCGGCATCGTCCGCAGCGTGCTGCGCGGCAGCAGCTACGCCGGCGCCCCGGTGAGCCCGCTGCACCTCTTCGACCGGAGACAGGACTTCGCCTACGAGCAGGAGGTCTCCGGCAGCCCGTCGCAGCGCCACCACATCAGGTTCTGGCGCTGTCCGGACGGCTGGCTGCTGCCCGGCGGCTTCCGGGCCGACTGGCTGGCAGCGGCCACCTTCGACCGGGGCATCGGGCTGTCGTTGTTCACCCTGCAGTTCACCCACCGCGTCGAGGAGGACACCGACGTCGAGCGCGACTACGTCGTCACCACGGTCTGTACGACGACGCCCGGCGCGCGGGTCAGCGTGATCGGGAACTTCTCCTCCGGCTACCACCACCGCAACGGCGGCGGTGACCGGTTCCGCACCGACGGCGACCTGCCGATCCTGGACCTGCGCTGCGCGCCGGCCCGGGCCACGCTGCCCGCCCGGGTCACCCGGGAGGTGACGACGCCGTCGACGGGATCCGCGCTGGTGTCGGCGGTGCGTGCGGCGGACCCACCGCCGCCGGTGCTGCTGGGGACCGGGGTCGCCCTGGCCCGGTGCGCGACCTACGGCATCGGCGCGGTGCTGTACGCCGTCCGCGACTCCGCCACGGTGCTGGTGGTGGCGATCGCGATCCTCGCCGTGGTTGAGGGTGGCCTGGCCCTCGCCATCCTCGCGGGACGGAACTGGGCCCGGCTGCTGCTGGTCGCGGGCTGCTCGGTGACCGCGGTGACCGCGATGACCCTCTCCATCGTCGGGCACGAGCGGCCGGTGGGGCTCGGTGAGCTGCTCGCCTCGGGCGGCAGCATCCTGGTGCTCCTGGCGCTGTCCAGCCAGGAGGCCCGTGACTACGCGACCGGCAGCCGGCCCGGGGCGACCTGTGCGGCGACGTCGCGATGAGTCGCCGCCGGCTGCGCAACCCGACCGTCTCGACCGTCCTCGGCGCCGGCGCCGGCGTCCTCTACTCGAACTTCGTGCTCGACTGGGTACGACGCGGCTCGGCGAGCCTGGGCCACCAGGTGAGCGAGCTGGCGGCGCCGGGGGAGCCCCAGGCGTGGCTCTACCGCGCCGGCGAGGTGGGCTGCGCGGCGCTGGTCCTGCCGCTGCTCCCGGCGGTGCGCGCCGCCCTGCCCGCCGGTCCGAGCCGTGAGGTGGTGATCGGCGCCACGGGGATCTTCACCGCCGGCGCGGTCATGGCGGCGGTGGTGCCCACGCCGATGGGCCCGGGCGTCGTGCGCGACCTGGTCGACCGGCGCCCGCGCAGCGGCCTGCACGACGGCGCCAGCGTGGTCGCGGAGGCCGGTCTCTATCTCGGCGTGGCGGCGGCCTGGGTCAGCACCCGACGTCGCGGACCAGGTTGGCTCCACCGCACCGCGGGGTGGGTCTTCTGCCTCGGGTCGGCCAGCAGCCTGGTCTTCGGCTACGCCCGGCCCCGCGCAGACCGGCGCTGGGTGGGCGGGATCAGTCAGCGCGTCAACATCGTCACCGCCAGCGCCTGGCTGTGCTGCCTGGGGCTGCTCGCGGCCCAGGCGGAGCGCGACCCGGCCACGCGTCCACCGCGCGAAGGGACCACCCGATGACCGAGCCCTCGAACGACCCTTCGACCGAGCGCCGACTGCGTCTGCACCTGCCCGCAGACGACAGGTGGCCCGACCGGTTCACCGGCGTGCTGTTCGGGTTCGCCACGCTGGCCGCCGTGGTGGCGCTGGTGCCGCCGTGGCACCGCTACTTCGCGCAGTCCGCCGACCCGGTCTCCCTGCTCACCATCCCGGTCGTGCCCAGCCTGGTCTACGCCGCGCTGCTCCTGGTCACCGGCGTCGCGGTCCGGCGTCGGCTGCTCGCGGCCTGGTGGGTCGTCGTCGTGTGGTGGCTCGGAGTCCCGGAGCTCGGCAGGCTCCTCGCGCTCTCCCGCGGCGAGGACGTGGTGCTGAACGCGGTCGGCCTGGTGGTGGTCGGTGCGGTGATCGTGCTCGCGGTCCGGGTGCGCCGCCAGTTCGTCGCCCGCGGCGCCCCCGGCGACCTGTGGACGGCGCTGGCCGTCTTCGTGGCCGGTGGCCTGGTCATCCTGGCTCTCGGCGGGGCCCTCGTCAGCGCCTTCGGCCGCTCGCAGGGCTATCCCGACTCGCTCGGCTACGTCTTCGAGGCGATCCTCCTCGACGTCGGCCGGATCGGTCCCGAGCCGTCCGCGCACGCCCCGTGGTGGGTGCGGATGGTGATCGGCGTCCTCGGCGCCGTGGTGGTGCTGGGCGCCGCGCTGATCCTGTTCCAGGCGCCGCGCGACACCCGCACCCTCGGCATCGCCGACGAGGCCCGGGTCCGGGGGCTGCTGCGCGACTTCGGCGAGCACGACTCCCTGGGCTACTTCGCCACCCGGCGCGACAAGGCGGTGGTGTGGGACACCGGTGCCCCCGAGACCGCGCGGGCCGGGGTGTCCTACCGCACGGTCGGCTCGGTCAGCCTGGCCAGCGGCAATCCGGTCGGGGACCCGACGTACTGGCCCGAGGCCATCGGGCGCTGGCGTGACCAGGCCCGCGCCAAGGGCTGGTCGCTGGCGGTGATGGGCGCCGGCCACGAGGGCGCGCTGGCGTACGCCGACGCCGGTCTCTCCTTGCTCGACATCGGCGACGAGGCAATCGTGGACATGGCCGCCTTCTCGCTGAACGGGCCCGGCATGAAGTCCGTGCGCCAGTCGGTCTCTCGTCTGCACCGTCGCGGCTACACGACCCGGGTGCAGCGCCACGCGAGCCTGAGCGAGGCCGACTTCTCCGCGCTGGACGCGGCCGCCGGGTCCTGGCGTGGCGACGGCGGTGACGAGCGGGGCTTCTCGATGGCACTGGGCCGGCTGGCCGACCCGCTCGACGGCGCCTGCATGCTGGTCGCGGCGTACGACGCCGACGGCGCCCTGCGCGGGTTCCTGAGCTTCGTGCCCTGGGGCCACACCGGCCTGTCGCTGGACCTGATGCGCCGCGATCCGGACGCCGACAACGGCCTGGTCGAGCTGATGATCGCCAGCCTCGCCGAGCACGCCTCGACGTTCGGGATCGGGCCGGTCTCGCTCAACTTCGCGATGTTCCGCGAGGCCTTCGAGCGCGGCGCCGAGATCGGCGCCGCCCCGGTCGCCCGGCTCTGGCGCCAGGGTCTGCTGCTGGCCAGCAGGAACTGGCAGCTCGAGTCGCTCTACCGCTCGAACGCCAAGTACCTCCCCGAGTGGCAGCCGCGCTACCTGGGCTACGAGTACACCTCCGACCTGCCCCGGGTCGGCATGGCGGCGGGCAGCGCCGAGGGGTTCCTGAACGCGCCCACGATCGCGAGGCTGCGCCGTCGCGCGAGTGACCGCGACGGCCTGGCGACCGGAGGCGCCGACCACGCCGCCGCCGTCCTCGCCCGCATCCCGCCGGCACCCGACGTCGTCGCCGAGGCGGTCTCACCCGACCACCTGCCCGAGCAGATGCGGGTGCGCCGCGCGAAGCTCGACCGGATCCGGGCCGACGGGATCGACCCCTACCCGGTCTCCGCGCCGCGGACCCACACCCTCGCCGAGGTGAGGGCCCTGGTCCCCGACGACCTCGCGCCCGGCACCGAGACCACGCTCACCGTCAGCGTCGTCGGCCGGGTCCTGCTCAAGCGGGACATGGGGCGGCTCAGCTTCGCCACGCTGCGCGACGGCAGCGGGGACCTCCAGGTGATGGTCGACGCGGGCCACGTGTCCGCCGGCGACCTGTCGTTCTGGGAGCACTCGATCGACCTCGGCGACCACGTCGGGGTGAGCGGTCAGGTGGTCACCACCGACAAGGGGGAGCTCTCCGTGCGGGCGCAGTCCGTGCTCCTCGCCAGCAAGGCGCTGCGCCCGCTGCCCGACAAACACCGCGGACTCACCGACCCCGACGCTCGGGTGCGGATGCGCTACGTCGACCTGATCGTGCGTCCCGAGTCGCGCACCACCGCCTACCGGCGCGCTGCGGTGGTGCACAGCGTGCGGGACTCGCTGGCGGCGCGCGGCTTCACCGAGGTCGAGACCCCCGTCCTGCAGATCGTCCACGGCGGCGCCAACGCGCGCCCCTTCGAGACCCACATCAACGCCTACGACCTGGATCTCTACCTGCGCATCGCCACCGAGCTGCACCTCAAGCGGCTGCTGGTCGGCGGGATGGAGCGGGTCTTCGAGGTCGGCCGGCAGTTCCGCAACGAGGGCGCCGACTTCAAGCACAACCCGGAGTTCACCTCGCTGGAGGTCTACCAGACCTACGGCGACTACGACACCATGCGGGTGCTGACCCAGGAGCTGATCCAGGAGGCGGCGACCGCGGTGTACGGCGCGCCGGTGGCCCGCCGCCCGGGGCCGGACGGGAAGGTCGTCGAGTACGACCTGTCGGGGCAGTGGCCGGTGAAGACCATCTGCCAGGCCGTCTCGGAGGCGCTCGGCGAGGAGGTCACCACCGAGACCCCGCTCAGCACGCTGCTCGTGCACGCCAAACGGATCGGCCTCGAGCTCGACCTCGATCCGTCCTGGGGCTTCGTCCTCGAGGAGATCTACGGCGAGCTGTGCGAGGGCCGGACCACCACGCCCGTCTTCTACACCGACTTCCCCAAGGAGAACGCGCCGCTGACCCGGCCGCACCGCCACGACCCCCGGCTCACCGAGAAGTGGGACCTGGTCATCTTCGGCGCCGAGCAGGGCACGGCGTACTCCGAGCTGATCGACCCCGTCGACCAGCGTGAGCGGCTGGTCGCGCAGTCGCTGCTCGCGGCGGCCGGCGACGCCGAGGCGATGCAGGTCGACGAGGACTTCCTCCGGGCCCTGGAGTACGGGATGCCTCCGACCGGCGGGATGGGGCTGGGCATCGACCGGCTGGTGATGAACCTGACCGGCCTCAGCATCCGCGACACCATCCTGTTCCCACTGGTCAAGCCGCAGCGCTGAGGTCGGTCGCCGGGCCCGGCGTCAGCGTGCGCGGCCTCAGCTGGCCGGCTTCCGGCTCCTGAGTAGGAGTGCCAGGGCCACGCCGGAGACGAGGAGCCCGACCGCGCCGGCGACCAGCAGCCCCGTGGCGGCCCAGGTGATCGACGGGAACTCGGCGCCGGTGGAGGCCTCGACGGCCACCCCAGGCGCGGCGTCGGCGTTCATCACCACCAGCGTCCAGTCGCCGTCGCGGATCTTCCAGGTCAGCGACTGCTCGCCGCTGCCGGTGGCCTCCTCCACCCAGAAGTCCTGCTGGTCGGGGGTGGCGGTGGGGGTGCCGGTGCCGCTGACCTCGTACTGCGGCCCGTCGTCCAGGTCGACGAGCCGGGCATGGCGCACGTCGCCCAGGTAGCCCTCGACGTCCGCGGTCCGCGCGAGCCCCACGAACACGTCCCCGCCGGCACCGTCGTCGGGGCGGACGCTGACCCGGACGTCGCCCAGCCACTGGTCGGGGACCAGGTCGTCCACGGCGTCGGAGTGAACCTTCAGGCTGGGCGTGGTCAGGGCGTAGGTGGAGGTCCCGAACCGCTCGTCGTCGCTCATCACGAACCCGGCGTCGTCGCGGATCACCTGGTCGACCACCAGCAGCGCCGCGCCGACGGCGAGCGCGCCGAGGGACGACACCACCACCAGGCTGGCCAGGACCACCCCGATCACCCGGCCCGCTCCCCAGTGACCACCGGACGGCGCGGTGGCGGCCACCGGCGGCGCCGCGGACGCCCCGTGGCTCGAGTCGGCGGGCGCAGGGTCGGGGGCGGGGTCGTCAGCTCCTTGGTCGAGGCGGAACGGGGGGTAGGCATCGGTCATCAACGCGGTGTAGGCAAGCACCCGCAGTCCCCACCGGTTCATGCCGAGCACGAAGTCGTAGATCGAGCGCGGGTAGCGGCCGGTGAACAGCAACACGACGGCCGCCACGAGGACCAGCACCCCGACCAGGCCGGAGCTGCCGATGAGGGTGAGGCCGGGGGAGTCGTCCCAGCTGCCGGCAACGTAGGACGCGCCGCCGAAGAAGGCGACCAGCACCACGTAGTGCGGGAGCACCAGCAGCCACCACTTGACCAGCACCAGGCCACGGGAGAGGCGCTCGGGGTAGTCGACCTCGAGGTGCGTCGGGTAGTCGGCTCGCTCGGCGAGGGTGAACGGCGGATACCGGTCGGTGCCCAGGGCGCTGTAGCCGTAGTAGGAGACGCGCCACGACCAGCGCATCACCCCGACGTTGAACTCGAAGATCGCCCGCGGGTAATGGGCGGTGAACAGGATCGCGAAGAACGCCACCAGGCTCAGCACCCCGAAGGCGACGCCCAGGAAGCCCAGGACGACGAGGTGGGGGATCAGCAGCAGCCACTTCACCAGCCACAGCCAGCGGCTCAACTGCGCGTCGGGCCGGGCGCTCACGTGCACCGGATAGACGGATGGGCTCATGCGTCCTCGCCCCCTCGTGGTCAGGCGTCGGCGACCGCGGCGATGCGCCGGATGGAGCCGGATGGAGCCGTCGAGCGTCTCGACGCCTCCAGTCTCGCACCGGGCGCCGGGAACGACCAGGTTCCTGTGAGCCGACCGCGGTGCGTCCCTGGCCGCGCCACCCTGGAGCCGTGAGGGCGGGGTGCATAGGTTCTGCCGCGGCCTGCCGTCCGCTCAGTAGTTCCGGGGCCGGCTGATCCCGGACTGGATCGCGAAGACGACCAGCTGGGCGCGGTCGCGCGCGTGCAGCTTGACCATCGTCCGCGACACGTGCGTGCGCACGGTGTCGGGGCTGAGCACGAGAGCAGCGGCGATCTCCTGGTTGGACGCACCCGTGGCGAAGTGCTTGAGATCGCTCGCGGACCCGACCCCCGGAGTGCTCGACACCCTGACCGGTCTGCAGGCGGCCGCCGTGCTCGCGGCGTACGTCCTGATGCTGCCGGTCGTGTCGCTGATCGTCGTCCGACGCCGCGACGTCACCTGAACCCCACGACCTCGCACGGTCCGGAGGGCCAGCGCATAGGTTGGCCCGGTCCGTTGACCGAGAACGAGGAGCGCCATCTGTGAAGCTGTCGATCGTCGACCTGGGCACTGTCGCGCCGGGCACCACGGAGAGCGATGCCCTGACCGACTCGCTGGCGTCCGCCCGCCATGCGGAGGCGCTGGGGTACCACCGGATCTGGTTCGCCGAGCACCACCTGAGCCGATCCGGGGCCTCGCACCATCCCGAGCTGCTGATCGCCGCCGCGGCGACGCAGACCTCGGCGATCCGGCTCGGCTCCGGGGCGGTGCTGATGAACCACTACAGCCCGTTCAAGGTGGCCGAGCTGTTCCAGCAGCTCGAGGCGATGGCGCCCGGCCGGGTGGACCTGGGGATGGGACGGGCCACCGCAGGACCGGTGCTCGACCTGGCGCTGCAGCAGAACCGGCAGACCCCTGCCCGGGTCGAGCACGGCCAGCAGGTGGCCGAGACCCTGGCCTGGCTCTACGACGGGTTCCCCGAGGGCCACCCGTTCACCGGGCACCCGCTGATGCCCAGCGTGGGCACGGTCCCGCAGACCTGGCTGCTGGGCTCGAGCCCGAGCGGGTCGAACCTCGCCGCGGCCCTGGGGATCGGGTACACCTTCGCCGGGTTCATCAACCCGGCGGGCGCGGCGCCCGCACTGCGCCACTACCGCCAGGAGTTCCGGGACCAGGGGTTCGGGCTCGCCTCGCCGCGCGCGATCCTCGCGGTCAACGTCGCCGTCGGCGAGGACGACGCCGACGGGCTGCGCCTGGTGAGCTCGGCGAAGGGGTTCTACGCCCGCCTGCGCCGGGCCGGTCGTCAGGCCGGCTCGGTCACGGTGCCCAGCCCGCAGGAGGCCACCGCCGAGCTGTCCGCCGCCGAGAGCGACGAGCCGACCTCGATCGTGGACGGGCGGTGGCCCCGCTTCGTGGCCGGCAGCCCCGAGAGGGTGCGCGCCACCCTGGAGCAGATGATCGCCGAGAGCGGCGCCGACGAGGTGATGGTCCAGGACCTGATTGCCGAGCCCGGCGCCCGTCGGCGCTCCCACGAGCTTCTGGCCGGCGCCTTCGGCCTGGAGCGGCGGTCGGGGTCGGTGGCCGGGGTCTCGGCGGGGGCCTGGGACGGGGTGTCGACGGGGTCTCAGCCGGCGAAGTAGGTCCTGGGTGAGCGCCAGAGGCGAAGGTCAGGAGCGCGCCGCCCGGCGTGGCGCGCGTCGTACCTGCCGGGTCGCCGCCGTGACTCATGAGGCTGAGGGGACTGGCGGTGGTCCTGCGGTAGTGCGCGCTGTCAATCACTGATGTTGTCGGGCGAAGTTTCGGCCGACAAGGTCAGGGTTCCCCGGCCGACCGGGGAAACCGACATGCCCCACTCGCCCGGAGCGGGCCCGCCGGACCGCGCCGTACCAAGGTGGCCAATCAAGGCCAGGACAGCGTGGCAATTGGGGCTGCTGGGGCGGCTGGGGCCTGTGAGGTAGTGCGCGCTGTCAATCACTGATGTTGTCGGGCGAAGTTTCGGCCGACAAGGTCAGCGTTCCCCGGCCGACCGGGGAAACCGGCGCCCGGGCAGCCGGAGCCCGGTTTCGCTCAGCGGGAACCCAGGGTGAAGCGGCCGGGCACGCGGTTAGCGTCCGAGCCTCCTGCTGTGCACCTTCCCCCGAGAGGTTCCTCGATGACCACGACCGGCCGCGCACCCGGGCGGTACGCCGCCGACCTCGACGCGGGGCACCGCAGCGCCGCCCAGGAGCTGGTGGCGGCCGTGCACAGGCTGAACCTCGCCGTGGCGACCACCGAGATGGACGAGGCCGACCTGCGCCGGGCGCGGGAGGTGCTGGACGGGGTCGCCGAGGAGCTCGGTCAGCGGCGCCGGGCGCGCGTGGTGCGCGCCGGCTTCGAGGCGCCGGCGCAGGCGCGGGACGCCGGGCTGCCGTACCGGGTGAGCGTGCTCAACCCCTGGGGGGTGCCGCTCGAGGTGCACTTCGGTGCCGACGAGGCACGCGCCACGCTCACCGCCAACGCCCTGCACGAGGGACCGCTGGACTCCGTGCACGGGGGCGTCGGAGCCTGGTTGATGGACACCATGCTGGGTCTGCTGATGCAGGTCAGCGGCCGGCCCGCGGTCACCGCCCGGCTCGAGCTGGACTACCGGATCCGCACGCCCCTCGACGAGCCCCTGACGCTGGGGGCGCGGATCGTGAGCCGGGAGGGACGCAAGACCTGGATCGAGGGGTGGATCGAGCACGAGGGCCGGCGCACGGTCGAGGCCAGCGGGCTCTTCGTCGAGGTCGAGCGGAGCGCGCGGGGATGACCACCCGCGACGAGGCGGTGGCCAGGCTGACCGCGCCGGGCCGGCCGTTCGAGATCCGGGTCGAGGACGTGCGTGGACGCCCGCTGCAGGTCTTCGCCCATCGCCAGCGCAGCCTCGGCGAGCTGCTCGCCGCCTCGGTGCGGCACGGGGACGCCGAGTACCTGGTCACCGAACGCTCGCGGCTGAGCTACGCCGAGCACCTCGACGCCGTCGCCGCGCTGGCCCGGGCCCTGCGCACCGAGTACGGCGTCGGCCCCGGTGACCGGGTGGCGATCTGCGCGGCCAACTGCCCGGAGTGGATCGTCGCGTTCTGGGCGGCCCAGGCGCTCGGCGCGGTCGTGGTGGGGATGAACTCGCTGTGGGCGGCGCCGGAGATCGCCTATGCCATCGAGCGCACCGAGCCGACCCTGATCCTCACCGACGCCGCACGCAGACCGCTGGTCGGCGGGCCCGGCATCGCGGTGCTCTCGCTCGAGGGCGACCTCCCGACGCTGGTCGAGCGGTACGCCGGGGCGAAGCTGCCCGCCGACGTCGCCACGGTCGTCGGGGAGGACGACCCCGCCGTCGTGCTCTTCACCAGCGGCACCAGCGGCCGACCCAAGGGCGCCACCCACTCGCACCGCAACGTGATCGGTGCCGTCTGGTTCCACCTGCTCAACGACGCGGTCGCCGCGGAGCTGGGGATGGCGCCGCCGCCGCGCCGCTTCCTGCTGGCCACCCCGCTGTTCCACATCGCCGCGCTGCACAACATCGCGGTGATCCGACTCGTCGTCGGCGACACCGCGGTGCTCCACCTCGGCAAGTTCGACATCGACCGGGTGCTGCGGCTGGTGGAGGCCGAGCGGGTCACGAACTGGGGCGCGGTGCCGACGATGGCCAGTCGGCTGGTCGAGCACGCCGAGCGGCACGGCCTCGACGACTACGACCTGTCCTCGCTGCGGACCTTCACCGTCAACAGCGCGCCGTCGGCGCCGACGCTGAAGCAGCGGGTGCGCGAGGTGCTGCCCCTCGCCGGACGCGCCCTGGGTACGACGTACGGGCTGACCGAGTCCTCGAGCGCGGCCACCCTGGCCGGCGCCGCCGACCTCGCCGCCGATCCCGACACGGTCGGGCGACCGGTACCGACCATGGAGGTCGAGGTGCGCGACGCCGAGGACCGGCGGGTGCCGGACGGGGTGGAGGGCGAGATCTGCCTGCGCGGACCGCTGGTGATGATCGGCTACTGGCGCGACCCGGAGGCGAGCGCCGCGGCGACCACGCCGGACGGGTTCCTGCGCACCGGCGACCTGGGCTCGATGCACGACGGCCGGCTGCGCATCGCCAGCCGACGCTCCGACCTGATCCTGCGTGGCGCCGAGAACGTCTACCCGGCCGAGGTGGAGAACGCCCTGGACACCCACCCCGACGTGCGCGAGAGCATCGTGCTGGGCGTCCCGCACGCCGACCTGGGCGAGGAGGTCGCCGCCGTGGTCGTGCTCGAGCCGGGCGCCACCGCGAGCGCGGAAGAGCTGCGCGCGCACGTGCAGGCGCTGATCGCGCGCTACAAGGTCCCCACCCGCTGGACGCTGACGTCGGAGTCGCTGCCGCGTAACGCCACCGGCAAGGTGATGCGGCGTTCGGTCCAGGTCAGGTGAGCGCGATGACCGGACACCGGGAGGACTGGGCGCCGCTGCTGGCTGACCTGGAACGACGCCGCGCCGCGGCGCGGACGATGGGCGGTCCGGAGAAGCTGGCGAAGACCCGGGCCGCGGGCCGCCTCGACGCCCGGGCCATGGTGGCCGAGCTGCTCGACGCGGGCAGCTTCGCCGAGCTCGGCCTGCTGGCCGGCGACGGCACCGTGCCGGCGGACGCGTTCGTCGCCGGCTCCGGGCTGGTGGACGGCCGACCGGTGCTCCTCGGCGTCGAGGACTTCACCGTGGCCGGAGGCTCGATCGGCACCGCCGGGGCGACGAAGCGCGCCCGGCTGGCAGCGCTGGCCCGGCAGGAGCGGGTGCCGCTGGTGCTGGTCCTCGCCGGCGCCGGCCACCGCGCGACCAACGCCCTCGCGGTCCACCGCCCGGCCCCCAACGACCTGCAGGCACTGGTCGAGCTGGCCGGACTGGTCCCGACCGCCGTGGTGGTCGCCGGCCCCTCCGCCGGGCACGGCGCCCTGGCGGCGCCACTCGCCGACCACGTGGTGCTGGTGGAGGGCGAGGGGTCGCTGTTCACCGCGGGCCCGCCGCTGGTGCGGGCATCGCTCGGCGAGGTGGTCACCAAGGAGGAGCTGGGCGGTGCCGAGGTGCACGCGCAGGCCAGCGGGCTGGTCCACGAGGTGGCACCCGATGCGCGCAGCGCCCTGCACGCCGTACGGCGCTGGTTGTCGTACCTGCCCTCGAACGCGTGGCAGCATCCGCCGACCAGTGCCGGGCCGGACACCGGCGAGCGGCTGCTGGACCGGGTCCTCGACGTGGTGCCACCGGACCCGCGTCGCCCCTACGACATGCGACTGCTGCTCGAGGAGCTCGTCGACGCCGGGTCACTGCTCGAGGTCCAGGCCCGGCACGGGCGGTCGCTGATCACGGCACTGGCCCGGCTGGGCGGCCGGCCGGTCGCCGTACTCGCGAACCAGCCGGACGTGCTGGCCGGGGCGATCGACGTTGCCGCGGCGGAGAAGGGCGCTCGCTTCGTCGAGCGGGCGGCGGCCTTCCACCTCCCGCTGGTGCAGCTGGCCGACAACCCCGGGGTCCTGGCCGGCAGCGCCTCCGAGCGCGCCGGCATCCTGCGGTCGGGAGCCCGGATGTACGCCGCGCAGCACCGGGCCCGGGTCCCGAAGCTGCACGTCACCGTGCGCAAGGCGTTCGGGTTCGGCAGCTCGGTGATGGGCCAGAACGCGTTCGGCGGACAGACCCTGTCGCTTGCCTTCCCGGGGGCGATGCTCGGTGGCATCCCGGCCGCGGTCGGCGGTGCCACCTCGGGGGCCGACCCCCAGACCCGCGAGGCGCTGGTCGCCAACGAGGCCGCCGGACCGTGGCGGCTCGCCGCGAGCGCCACATACGACGACGTCGTCGACCCCCGGGAGCTGCGCAACGCGTTGCTGGCCGGGCTTCGCCTGGCCGTGCGGGTGGATCGCCCGGAGCCGGTCGTGCACACCGGCTACCTCCCGTGAGCGCCCGGCCGGCTACCGGCCTGGGGTCCGCCGACGCCCGGAGCGGGGAGTACCGCCCAGCTCGCAGGTGAGGCGACGGGAGGCGGCGAGCAGGACGGGCGCCAGCGTCTCGGGGATCAGCCGCTCGCCCCGCGCGGCCACGCCGATCGCCGCGACCAGCCCGTTGCTGCCGTGCACGGGGGCCCCCAGCGCCACGATGCCCCGTGTCCCGGGCCAGCGCACCACGTCGAGCCCGGCTCGCCGACGGCAGGCGTGCAGGCGCGCGTGCAGGTCCACCCGGTCCAGTGCCCCCCGCCGCGGGCGGTCCGCCGTGGTCAGGGCCAGGGCGTCGACCTGTTCGGGGCTCAGGGTCGCCAGCATCGCCCGGCCCATGGGCGTGGTGTCGGCGGGGACCTGGCCGCCGACCTGGGAGGGCACCGAGTGCAGCGCGGCGCCCCCGAGCTTGTCCAGGTACAGCAGCAGGCCCCCCTCGAGCACCCCGAGGTGCACGACCGCGCCGGTGGCGAGGTGCAGGTCGTTGAGCTCGTTGGCTGCGGCCTGTCGCAGCCGGCCGTACGTCCGCTCGCCTCGCTGGAGGGGGCTGGCAGCTCCCAGCGCGCGTGGGCCGAGCCGGTAGCCGCGCTGCCCGTGCTCGAGCCAGTGCTGCTCGACGAGCTGGGTCATGATCCGGAACGTGGTCGATCGGGGCAGCCCGGCGATCGCGGCGACCTCCTCGAGCAGCAGTGGTCCCGGGGTCTGGCCGAACACGTCGAGGATCCGGGTGACCCGGGCGACCACCGAGGTGCGCGGGACCTCCGTATCCATCTGGTCAGACGCTGCGACGCGCTCGTGGGCAAGGGGCATGGCCGTCCCTCCCTTTCTCTGTGCTCGGCGACGCGGCGCCCGCCTGGTCGCCTGTCTCGGATCTGGGATCGATGTTTGACACCACCTCCCCGCTGCCATTGACTGTATATGCCGATTAGACATAGTTCAGAACGTACTGACGAGAGGGGCTGCGGTGGACTTCGAGCTCGATGCCGGCCAGCGCGCGTGGCGCGACGAGGTGCGGGCCTTCCTCCGCGCGAATGTCACCGCGGCTCTGCGTGCAGAGCTTGCGGAGCACGACCTCGAGAAGCGCGACGGCGAGCTCGCCGCGTTCCGCCGCAAGATCGGCGAGAAGGGCTGGTTCGGGCTCAACTGGCCGGTCGAGCACGGCGGCCTCGGGCTGGGGCCCATCTACCAGCACCTGCTGGTCAGCGAGTTCGAGTACTGGGGCGTCCCGGGCCCGGACCTCACCGTGACCTCGGTGGCGCCGATGATCATGCGCCACGGCACCGAGCGCAACAAGGCCGAGTTCCTCCCCGCGATCGCCCGCGGCGAGATGGTCTGCGCGGTCGGCTACTCCGAGCCGGGGGCCGGCACCGACCTGGCCAGCCTGCGCACCCGGGCGGTGCTGGAGGGGACGCTGGAGGACGGCGAGTGGGTGATCAACGGGGCCAAGACCTGGAACAGCGGCGCCCAGCGCTCCACGCACGAGTGGCTGTGCGTGCGCACCGACCCCGACGCCCCGAAGCACCGGGGCATCTCGGTGGTCATCGTGCCCATCGACCACCCCGGGGTGAGCATCCGGCCGCTGACCGCGTGGTCGGGCTACCGCACCAATGAGGCCTTCTTCGACGACGTCCGGGTGCCCGCGACGAACCTGATCGGGGAGGCGAACCGGGGCTGGCGCTACATCACCGGCGCGCTCGACCTCGAGCGCGGCGCGCTCACCAACGCCGGTGACCTGCGGCGCGCGGTCGACGACCTGGTCGAGCTGGCGCGACGCCCGCGCCGCGACGGGCGGGTGCCCGCGCACGATCCTGCGGTGCGCCGCCGGCTCGCCCAGCTCGACGCGGACGTCGAGGTGGCCACGCTGATGGGCTTCGAGGCCGCGTCCCTGCTCGACGACGGCGTGATCCCGAGCATCGAGGTGAGCACCGAGAAGATCTTCACCAGCGAGCTGCGCCAGCGCATCGCCGAGGTCGCCCTCGACCTGCTGGGTCCCGACGGGCTGCTCGGGCACCGCACCGCGGCCGCCCCCGACGACGGTCGCTTCGAGCGGCTCTACCGCATCGCCCCGCTGCTGCGCTTCGGCGCCGGCACCAACGAGGTGCTGCGCGACGTCATCGCCCAGCGAGGCCACGCCATGCCGTCCTACGGACGCTGAGAGGAACGCCGTGAAGCTCGTCGTCACCACCCAGGAGCGCGATCTCGCGACCAGCCTGCGTGACCTGTTCACCACCCACTGCCCACCGGAGCTGGTCCGCGGCCTGCGCGGGCCGGGCCCGGAGCGCTTCCCCGAGAAGCTCTGGTCGGCCCTGGTCGGCGCGGAGGTGCTCGCCCTGCCCTTCGCCGACGACGTCGGCGGCGCCGGTGGGACGCTCGACGACCTGGCCGTCGTCTTCGCCGAGGCCGGCCGGGCGCTGTGCCCCACGATCGTGCTCAGCACGCTGCACCTCGGGCTCGCGGTGACCGCACTCGGATCCGCGGAGCAGCGCGGGCGGGTGCTGCCCGGCCTGTGCCGCGGCGAGCTGCGGGGCACGGTGGCGCTGGCCAGCCCGTACGACGCCGCCGAGGTGCGTCCGACCCTGCGGGCCGAGCTGCTCGCCGACGGTTCCGTCGAGGTGAGCGGTCGCCTCGACCACGTCCTGGACGCCGACCTCGCGCACTGCGTGCTGGCCACCGCCACGCTCACCACGTACGGCGAGCCGGATCGCCTCGTCGGTCTCCTGCTGGACCCGCGGGCCGCCGGGGTCTCGGTGACCTCGCTGCCGACCAGCGACGGCGACCGCCTCCACCAGCTCGACCTCGACCACGTGGCGGTGGCGGCCCCCGACGTCCTCACCGGACCCGACGACGCGGGGCTGCGGCCCGAGGAGGTGCGCCGGGCCGCCCTGCTGGTCCGCGCCCTGCAGTGCGTGGACATGGCCGCCGGCGCCGGTGCCGTGCTGGAGCGGACCGTGGCGCACACCCGGGGCCGCGAGCAGTTCGGTCGCCCGATCGCGTCGTTCCAGGCCGCCCAGCACCTGGTCGCCGACATGCACATCGCGGTGCAGGGCGCCCGGCTGGCGGCGCGCAGCGCGGTCTTCTGGCACGGCCGCGGCCGGCCGGCGCTGCGGGAGACGGCGGTGGCGGTGGTGCACGCCGCCTCCGCGTACCGGCGAACCACGCTCGATGCCCACCAGCTGCACGGCGGCATGGGCTACGTCGTCGAGACCGACCTGCACCTGTGGTCCGAGCGGGCCCGCCTGCTCGGCTCCCTCGGCGGTGGCACGGACGTCGCCGGCCGCTGGCTCGAGGAGGCGAACGGCCTTGACTGACCAGGTGCTCTCCGGGATGCGGATCCTGGACCTGTCCCGCTGGGTCGCCGGCGAGTACGCGACCAAGCTGTTCGCCGACTTCGGCGCCGACGTGGTCAAGGTCGAGAAGCTGGGCGAGGGCAGCCTCACCCGCCGGTGGGGCCCGTTCCCCGACGACCGACCCGACCCCGAGCGCAGCGCGCTGTTCCTGCACCTGAACACCAACAAGCGCTCGGTCGCGCTGGACCTGCACGACGCCGCCGACCGCGAGGTGCTGCTCGGCCTGGTCCGCGGAGCCCACGCCGTGGTCGAGTCGTTCCGACCCGGCCACCTCGAGCGGCTCGGGCTCGGCCCCGACGTGCTGCGCGCGGCCAACCCGCGGCTGGTGGTGACCCGGATCAGCGCGTTCGGCCAGACCGGCCCGCGCCGCGACCACGAGGCCAGCGGCCTGGTGCTGCAGGCGGCCGGCGGCCCGATGCACGCCACCGGGCAGGCCGAGCGCGAGCCGCTGCGCAAGCCCGGGCTGCTCGAGCACTACACCGTCGGGCGCAGCGCCGGGCAGGCCACGCTCGCCGCGGTGCTGGGCGCGCGGCGCACCGGCCGCGGCGCGACGATCGACGTCTCCGGGCAGGAGGTGCTGCTGGCCGGCGCCGACCGGCGCGCGTCGTACCTGCTCTCGGCGTCCTACTCCGGCATCACCGCCCCCCGCGGCGCGCGCAGCCCGCACCGGCACGGCGCCACCTTCACCGGGCCGTTCCGGGCGGCCGACGGGTTCGTGATGGTCTACGTGACCAACCAGGCGTTCTGGAACCGCTTCGTGCACCTGGTCGGCGCCGACGACGCCGTCTTCCGCGAGCGGTTCCTGGACCGCCAGACGGTGGCCGGCGACGACCGCGCGGACTTCCTGGCCTACGTCGCCGGGTGGATCGCGGCGCGGCCCAAGATCGCGGTGATGGAGGCGGCCGAGGCCCGGCGCATCCCGGTCACGGCGTACCTGTCGGTCTCCGAGGTGCTCGCGCACCCGCACTTCCGCGAGCGCGGCGCCTTCGTGGCCGCCGAGCACCCCCGGGCCGGCCTGCTGGAGTACGCCGGGCCGCCGTGGCGGATGGAGCGGGGCTACGCGCTGCGGGCCACCGCCCCGCTGCTGGATCAGCACGGCGCCCAGGTGCGCCACGAGGCAACCCTGGAGGTGCCCGCATGAGCATCGATTCCGACGACCGGCCGCTGGCCGGGATCCGGGTGATCGACCTGACGGTCGTCTGGTCGGGCCCCGGCGCGACCGCGCTGCTGGGCGACCTCGGCGCGGAGGTGATCCGGGTGGAGGGCAACGACCGGCTCAGCCGCCAGGTGTCGGCGAAGGTGACCAAGGAGTCCTTCGAGAAGACCGGCTACCACGGGGGCACCTACCCCGACAAGGACCCCGGCGAGCGCCCCTACGACCGCTCCGCGCTGTTCAACTGGCACGCGCGCAACAAGCTCTCGGCGTGCATGAACCTCGACACCCCCGAGGGTCACCGCGCCTTCCTCGACCTGGTCGCGGTCAGCGACGTGCTGGTCGAGAACAACTCCAACGGGGTGCTGGAGAAGCTCGGACTCGGCCACGAGCGGCTGCTCGAGCTGAACCCGCGCCTGGTCGTGGTGCGGATGCCGCCGCTGGGCATGAGCGGGCCGATGAGCGACTACCTGGGCTACGGGCCCAACTTCAACAGCCTGGTCGGCATCGCCGCGATGGACGGCTACGAGGGCGAGGACCCCGACTCGGCCGGCGAGAACTACCACATGGACGAGGCCGCGCCGGCCGGCGTCGGGTTCGCCGTCCTGGCCGCGCTGTGGGACCGGGAGGCGACCGGGCGCGGGGGACTGGTCGAGTTCGCCCAGGCCGAGAACGTGATGGCCGAGGTCGGCGAGCTCTTCCTCGACCACCAGCTCAACCACCGGGACCCGCCGGTGCTCGGCAACGCCGACCCGTGGGCGGTCCAGGACGTGCTGCGCGTGGCCGGGGAGGACCGCTGGGTGGCGGTCACGATCCGCGACGACCGGGACTGGCGCGGCCTGCTCTCGGTGTCCGGCTTCGGCGGCGACCCCCGGCTGCCGGGCGCCGACGCCGACGGCGCCGTACGCCGCGCTCACAGCGCCGGCATCCGCGCCGCGCTGGGCGAGTGGTGCGCCGGGCGGGAGGCCGACGACGTCGTCGCGGCCCTGCAGCGCGCCGGCGTGCCGGCCGCGGAGGTGGTGAGCGAGCCGCAGCTGCTCGACGACGCCCACCTCGAGGCCCGCGGCTGGTGGCGCGAGCGCAGCCACCCCGCGATCGGCACCCACCGCTACCCCGGGCACCCGTGGCGCAGCGACGACCTCGACCTCGCGTTCGGCCGGCCCGTGCCGGGCTTCGGCGAGGACAACGAGCACGTGTACCTGACCGTCCTGGGCTGGTCCCGGGAGCAGTACGACGACCTGGTGGCGCGCGGCCTCGTGACCGACCACCAGCTGGCCTGAGCGGCCGGAGAGGGAATGAGATGACCCAGCAGACGCAGGAACCCGTGCCGGACCTGGTGCCGGCCGCGGCCGCCGCCCAGGTGGGTGAGGTGGTCGCCCGTGCCACCGGGGAGGTCGTCCGACGCGACTGGCAGCGCTGGGCGGTCTCGGTGGGCGAGGACAACCCGCTCTGGTTCGACCCGGACCACGCCCGCGCGCACGGCTACGACGACGTCGTCGCGCCGCCGCTGTACCTGCAGTACGCCGTCCTCGGCGTCACCGCGATGGACCGGCTGCGCGCCGACGGCTCCTCGGGCGCCTCGTCGGGAGACCTGGCGTTCCCCGACGCTCCGCGCCGGATGGCCGGCGGCGAGAGCACCACGTTCCACCGCTCCTGCGGCCACGGCGACGTGCTCACGATGGAGCGCCGGGTGGAGTCGATCGTGCAGAAGCAGGGCCGCAGCGGCCCGTTCGTGCTCGTCACCTGGCGCACGACGTACACCGACCAGCGCGACCGGCTGGTGGCCGAGGCCACCACGTCGATGATCGCCCGCCCGTGAGGAGCACCGCCGTGAGCCAGCAGGAGAGCCCGAGCGTGAGGACCGCGCAGCTGTGCTTCGAGGACGTCGCCGTCGGGCAGGAGCTCCCGAGCCTGGAGGTGGTCGTCGACGAGACGCAGATGTTCCTGTTCAGCGCCGCCACCTACAACGGCCACCGCATCCACTACGACAAGCAGTGGGCGCGCGAGCGCGAGGGCTACGACGACGTCCTGGTCCAGGGCCCGCTGCAGTCCGCGCTGCTGGCCCGGGCGGTGACCGACTGGATCGGCGGCGCCGGCCGACTGGTGTCGTTCGCGGCGCAGAACCGCGCCGTCGCGTTCCCCGGCCAGCAGCTGTCCTTCGGCGGCCGGGTCACCGCGACCCGAGTCGAGGACGGGCGCGGGCTGGTGGAGCTCGAGATCGCCGGGCGTCGCGGCGAGGACGTGCTGATGCCCGGCAGCGCGACCGTCTCCCTGCCGCTGCGGGGGAGTGCCGGGTGAGCGGCCTGCGCGGCGAGGCCGCGATCCTCGGGATCGCCGAGCTGCCGGCGGAGAAGAAGCAGAGCGGTCCGGCGATGTTCACCCTCGACCAGTACGCGCGACTGGCCAAGCTCGTCCTGGACGACGCCGGCCTGCCGGCCTCGGTGGTCAACGGCCTGGTCACCCACGGCGTGCAGGAGTCCGAGATGTTCGCGCCCGCGACGCTCTCGGAGTACCTGGGCGTGCCGCTGGACTTCGGCGAGCGCGTCGACCTCGGCGGGGCGACGGCGGCGGGCATGGTCTGGCGTGCCGCGGCGGCCGTCGAGCTCGGCATCTGCGAGGCGGTGCTGTGCGTGGTGCCGGGGTCGATGATGCTGCCGCGGTCCGCGCGTACGTCGCCGCCCGGCGCGCCGCTTTGGTACGGCGCGTCCAGCGGCAAGTACGGCTCGCCCCAGGCCGAGTTCGAGATCCCGTACGGCAACGTCGGGCAGAACGCGCCGTACGCCCAGATCGCCCAGCGCTACGCCGCGGAGTTCGGCTACGACCCGCGCGCCACCGCGAAGATCGCCGTGGACCAGCGCACCAACGCGTGCGCGCACCCCGACGCCGTCTTCCACGGGAAGCCGCTCAGCGTCGAGGACGTGCTGGCCAGCCCGGTCATCGCGGACCCGATCCACATGCTCGAGGTCGTCATGCGGGTGCAGGGCGGAGCCGCGGTGCTGGTCGGCAACGCCGACCTGGCGCGGCGCTCGCGGCACCGCCCGGTGCGGATCACCGGCTTCGGCGAGCACGTCGCCTTCAAGACCCCGACGTACGCCGAGGACCTGGTGCGCACGCCGATCGCGCGGGCCGCGGACCGGGCCTTCGCGATGGCCGGGCTGGACCGCGCCGACGTCGACATGGCGTCGATCTACGACTGCTACACGATCACCGTGCTGATGAGCCTGGAGGACGCGGGCTTCTGTCCCAAGGGCACCGGCATGCAGTGGGTGACCGAGCGCGATCTGACCTTCCGCGGCGACTTCCCGGTCAACACCGCGGGCGGGCAGCTGTCCTTCGGCCAAGCCGGGATGGCCGGCGGCATGCACCACGTCGTCGACGCCGCGCGCCAGCTGATGGGACGCGCCGAGCAGGCCCAGGTCGCCGACTGTGACACGGCCTTCGTCACCGGCAACGGCGGCATCATGAGCGAGCAGGTCGCCCTGCTCCTGCAGGGGGAGTGAGATGACCGAGACCGTCACCGCGATAGAGGCCCGGCCGCTGCCGGAGCCGACCCCGGTCTCCCAGCCGTACTGGGACGCGCTGCGCGAGCACCGGATCCGGATCCAGTTCTCCCCCTCGGGGGGCCAGTGGGTGTTCTACCCCCGGCTGCTGGCGCCCGGCACCCTCGCCGACGACCTGGAGTGGCGCGAGATCTCGGGCCACGGGACGCTGCACACCTTCACCGTCGCGCACCGACCGACGGCGCCGCCGTGGGCCGACGCCGTACCGCAGGTGCTGGCCGTCGTCGAGTGGGACGAGGGCCCGCGGGTGAGCACCGAGCTGGTCGAGGTGAACCCCGGCGACCTGCGGGTGGGCATGCGCGTGGTCCCGGTCTTCCACGACGACCCCGACAGCGGCATCACGCTGCTGCACTACCGAGCGAAGGGTGACGACGATGGCTGAGCATGACCTGGTGGTGCGAGGGGGCACCGTCGTGGACGGAACGGGTGCGCAGCCGCGGTCCGCGGATGTGGCGGTGCGCGACGGGGTGGTGGTCGAGGTCGGCCGGGTCTCGGGCCGCGGGCACCGCGAGGTCGCCGCGGACGGCGCGCTGGTGCTGCCGGGCTTCGTCGACGTGCACACCCACTACGACGGTCAGGCGACCTGGGACAGCCGGCTGCAGCCGTCGTCGTGGCACGGCGTCACCACCGTGGTGATGGGCAACTGCGGCGTGGGCTTCGCCCCGGCCGTGCCGGCGGACCACGCGCGGCTGATCGCGCTGATGGAGGGCGTCGAGGACATCCCCGGCGTCGCGCTCACCGAGGGCCTGGCCTGGGACTGGCAGTCCTTCCCCGAGTACCTCGACGCCCTGGAGCGCCGTCCCCACGACCTCGACTTCGCCGCCCAGGTGCCTCACGCGGCGCTGCGGGTGCGGGCGATGGGGGACCGGGCCGCCGCGCACGCCCAGGCCACCGACGAGGAGGTGGTGCTGATGGCGAAGCTGGCCGCCGAGGCGATCGAGGCCGGCGCGCTCGGCTTCACCACCTCGCGGACCCTCAACCACAAGACCCGTGCCGGCGAGCTGACCCCGTCGTACGCCGCGGGGCGCGACGAGCTGGTGGCCATCTCGCGGGCCGTCGGCGCGACCGGGCAGGGCGTCCTGCAGCTGGTCACCGACTGGGACGACGACACCATCGAGACCGACTTCGACCTGATCACCGCGATGGCGGCGGCGGCGGGCCGGCCGATGTCGTTCTCGCTGGCGCAGAGCCCGTCGTACCCCGACCGCTTCCGCAAGGCCCTCGCCTTCCTGGACCGCGCCAACGCCCAGGGGCACCGGCTGCGCGCGCAGGTCGCGGCGCGCGGGATCGGCATCCTGATGGGTCTGGACTGCACGCTGAACCCGTTCGCGGCGAATCCGGCGTGGCTGCGGATCTCGCACCTGCCGCCGGCGGAGCAGGCCCGGGCGATGCGCGAGCCGGCGCTGCGCGCGGAGATCCTGGAGCTGGGGATCGTCGACGCCTCGAACCTCATCGGCGGCGCCCTGCTGGACCGCTTCGAGATCATGTTCGAGCTCACCGACCCGCCGAACTACGAGCCCGACCCGGCGTCCACGATCGCCAACCGGGCGGCCGCGCGCGGCATCACCCCGCTCGAGCTGGCCTACGAGATCCTCATCTCCGACGACGGCCGCGGGATGTTCTACCTGCCGTTCACCAACTACGTCGACGGATCGCTCGACGGCTGCGCGGAGATGCTCGGGCACGAGTTCACGATCCCCGGACTCTCCGACGGCGGGGCGCACGTCGGCACAATCTGCGACGGCTCGTTCCCGACCACGCTGCTGCAGCACTGGGTGCGCGACCGGGAGACGTTCCCGATCGAGCTGATGGTCGCGCGCCAGGCGCGGGCCACGGCGGAGGCGGTCGGGCTGCTCGACCGCGGCCTGCTGGTGCCCGGGCACAAGGCCGACCTGCTGGTGGTCGACCTGGACGGGCTGCACCTGCACAAGCCGGAGATGCACCACGACCTCCCGGCCGGCGGGCGGCGCCTGCTGCAGCGCGCCGACGGGTATCGGCACACGTTCGTCTCGGGCGTGGAGACCTATGTCGACGGGGAAGCCACCGGGGAGCTGCCCGGCCGGCTGGTGCGCGGAGGCCGACCGAGCCCCTCCTGACCGGGGCAGGAAACCGGGGAAGTATCTGGTTGCCACATGCTTCCCCGGAGTATGCCTAACCGATATAGTCCAGGTGTGGTGCCCCTTCCCGTTGGGGCTCCTCGACTTGGAGGAAAGCGATGAAGCGAGGCAGAAGCGTGCTGCGGCCCGCTGCGGTGCTGGTGGCGGCGATGATGCTGCTGGTCGGCTGCGGCGGCGGCGAGGACACGGACGGGGACGGCAGCGGCGGTGGCGGCGGCGCCTCCGGCGGTGAGTTCGAGTACACCGAGGGCATGGTGGGAGACGAGGACTCGGCTGGCGAGCCCAAGGCCGGCGGAGAGCTGAGCTATGCCATCTACTCCGAGCCGCGCAGCCTCGACCCGGCGGTGACGATCGCCGCGGTGACCACCGGTGGCACCGAGATGGCGGCCATCTACGACGTGCTGCTGCGCTACGACACCGAGGCGAAGGACTTCGTCCCGCAGCTCGCCGAGTCCATCGAGCCCAACGGCGACCACACCGAGTGGACCCTGACCCTGCGTGACGAGGTGAGCTTCTCCGACGGCACTCCGCTCGACGCGGCCGCCGTCAAGGCCAGCCAGGAGCGGTACGCCGCGGCGCCCGCTCCCGAGGCGGCGCTGTGGAAGAGCAACGTCACCGGCGTCGAGGCCACCGACGACAAGACCGTCGTCTACTCGCTGAACAAGCCGTGGGCGATGTTCCCGGCGATGCTCGCCTCCGGCCCCGGCATGATCGTCGGCGAGGCGTCCGGCGCGGTCGGCGAGGGCTTCAAGCCGGTCGGTGCCGGTCCGTTCACGTTCGTGCACCAGCGCGCCGGCGAGGAGATGAAGCTCGCGGCCAACGAGAAGTACTGGAACGGCCGCCCGAACCTCGACGAGCTGCGCTTCGTCTACCTGGGTGAGCAGACGACGGTCCAGGACTCCTTCGACAGCGGCAGCGTTGACATGGCGTTCTTCCGCGACCCCGACGTCGTCGACGGGGTGCTCAAGGACGGCCACCGTGGCTACGCCAACCTGGTCGCCGTCAGCGACACCACGCTGATCAACGGCGCCGAGGACCGGCCCGGCTCCGATGTCCGGGTGCGCAAGGCCATCCAGATGGCGATCGCGCCCGACATGGTGCGCCAGCGCGTCTACGACGGGCACGGCATGGCCAGCACGCTGCTCTTCCCCGACTACTCCCGCTGGTTCTCCGAGGAGATGGAGGGCGTCGAGCCCGATCCCGAGGGCGCCAAGAAGCTGCTCGACGAGGCGAAGGCCGAGGGCTACGACGGCAAGATCACCTACCTCGACTCGAACACCTCGGCGTCGCGCGACACCGGTCAGGTCGTCAAGGCGGCCCTGGAGGCCGTCGGCTTCGAGGTCGAGATCGAGATGGTCCCGACCGTCACCGACCTGATCAACAAGCTGGCTGTCGAGCGGGACTATGACCTCGCCGGCTGGGGCATCAACTACCGCGAGGGCGACCCCTTCTCGAAGCTCTTCGCGTCGCTGCACAGCACCGGCACCCAGACCTACGGGATGCCGACCAGCCCGGAGATGGACGCGGCGCTGGAGGAGTTCCAGGGTGCGGCCGACGAGGCCGCCCAGCAGGCGGCGATGGTCAAGATCCAGCAGGCGTGGAACGAGAGCGTCCCGTTCCTGGCCTGGATGCCGATGGCCGAGCTCACCGCCTGGAACGACGACGTGCACGGCGTCAAGGGCGCGGCCAACTCGATGGTCCTCCTCGACGAGGCCTGGATCAGCTGACCCACCCCGTCGGCGTGAGCTCGCGTCGTACGGCGGCCGAGTCGGCGTGAGTTCGCGTCGTACGGGGGCCGAGTCGGCGTGAGCTCGCGTCGTACGGCGGCCGAGTCGGCGTGAGTTCGCGTCGTACGGGGGCCGAGTCGGCGCAAGTTCGCGTCGTACGGCCGCTGAGTCGGCGTGAGTTCGCGTCGTACGGGGGCCGAGTCGGCGCAAGTTCGCGTCGTACGGGGGCCGAGTCGGCGCAAGTTCGCGTCGTACGGGGGCCGAGTCGGCGTGAGTTCGCGTCGTACGGCGGCCGAGTCGGCGTGAGTTCGCGTCGTACGGGGGCCGAGTCGGCGTGAGTTCGCGTCGTACGGCCGCTGAGTCGGCGTGAGCTCGCGTCGTTCGGGGCCGAGTCGGCTTTACTTCGCGGTCGGCAGCCCCGAGTGGCGCCGAAATCGGGCTGCTGGGCCTGCGGTCTCGCAGCCCGTCGGGGCCTTGAGTCAGAGAGATGAGCACGCCGTCCGGCGAACCGTCCAGGTCCGCCGGGCGGCGTGCTGTTGCGTGGGTACGACGAGTGCCTGCCGTGTGGTGAACACCGAGGCCCGGCAGGCGCCCGAAGCTCGGGGGAGGGGGCGGGAGGGGAGACGATCGCGGGGGTCGCGGGGATGTCGGATTCCCGCTCACCACATGAAACCCGCACTTCCCACGTGAAGGAACGTGTGGGAAGTGCGGGTTTCATGTGGCCAGTCCGGGCGGCGTACGCGCATCCCCAGGCCCTTCGAGGATCCAGCGGCGGCTCACACGCTGCGCGAAGTCACGCCCGGAGGGATCCTCATCCCCGCGAGTTCGCGCCGACTCGGGCCCCGTACGACGCGAGTTGGCGCCGACTCGGGCCCCGTACGACGCGAGTTGGCGCCGACTCGAGCCCCGTACGACGCGAGTTCGCGCCGACTCGAGCCCCGTACGACGCGAGTTCGCGCCGACTCGCGCCCCGTACGACGCGAGTTCGCGCCGACTCGCGCCCCGTACGACGCGAGTTCGCGCCGACTCGGGCCCAGGCGACGCGAGTTTGCGCCGACTGGGGTGTTAGGTGAGGTGGAAGCCGGGGTAGCCGTCGCGGGCGACCTGGTCGCAGTGGGTGCGGTAGTTGCCTACGCCGCCGATGTAGGGCAGGAAGACGCGCGGTTTGCCGGGGACGTTGGCGCCCATGTACCAGGAGTCGGTGCGGGGGTAGAGCGTCGCGTTGCCGGCGAGCTGGACGTGCTCGGTCCACTCCTTCTCCGCGCGCTCGTCCGCCTCGACCATCGGGGTCCCGGCCTCCCGCAGGTGGGCCAGCAGATCGGCGACCCACTCCACGTGCTGCTCGATCGAGACCACCGCGTTGCTCAGTGCCGAGGGGCTCCCGGGCCCGGTCAGGGTGAACATGTTCGGGAAGCCCGACACCCCGATCCCGAGATAGCTGCGCGGTCCGTCCGCCCAGGCCTCGCGCAGGGTGCGCCCGTCGCGCCCGCGGATGTCGATCGCCAGCAGCGGCCCGGTCATCGCGTCGTAGCCGGTGGCGTAGACGAGGTCGTCGAGCTCGTGCTCCACGCCCCCGGCGACGACCCCGGTGGGGGTGATCCGCTCGATCGGCGTGCGCCGCAGGTTCACCAGCGTGACGTCGTCGCGGTTGAACGTCGCGTAGTAGCCGGTGTCCAGGCAGGGACGCTTGGTGCCGTAGGCGTAGCCGCGCGGCGTCAGGTCCTCGGCGACCTGCGGGTCGCGGACGATCTCCGCGATCCGCCGGCGCACGAACTCGGCCGCGGTGTGGTTGGACTCCTCGTTGCGGACCAGGTCGTTGTACGCCTGCAGGATGCCGGTGAGCGTGCCCTCCTCCCACCGCTCGCGGTACTTGGCCTCCCGCTCCTGCTCCGGCACCTCCAGGGCGCTGCAGGTCGGCGGCTCGAGCAGGATGCCGTACGACGAGCCCCGCACCTCCTCCTTGACCGCCGCGTGGTCCTCGCGCAGCCGCGCCACCTTTTCCGGGTCCGGGGCGCCGTTCTTCGCCGGCAGGCTGAAGTTGGGCGTGCGCTGGAAGACCGTGACGTGCGCGGCCTGATCGGCCACCAGCGGGATGAGCTGGATGCCGGAGGACCCGGTGCCGATCACGCCGACCCGCCGACCGGTGAAGTCCACGGGCTCGTGCGGCCACGCGCCGGTGTGGTACGTCGGCCCCGCGAACGAGTCGCGGCCCTCGATCTGCGGCAGGTTGGTGCTGGACAGCAGGCCGACGGCGAGCACCAGGTACGACGCGGACAGCTCCTCGCCGGCATCGGTGGTGACCCGCCACCGGCCGGCCGGCTCGTCGAGGTGCGCGGAGACCACCCGGGTGTCCAGGGTGATGTCGCGGCGCAGGTCGAAGCGGTCGGCGACGTGGCGCAGGTAGGCGAGGATCTCGGGCTGCGCGGCGTAGCGCTCGGACCACTCCCACTCCCGGGCCAGGTCGGCGTCGAAGCTGTAGGAGTAGAAGACGCTCTCGATGTCGCAGCGCGCACCCGGGTAGCGGTTCCAGTACCAGGTGCCGCCCACGTCGGAGCCGGCCTCGATCACCCGCACCGACAGGCCCTGACCGCGCAGGCGGTGCAGGGCGTAGAGGCCGGCGAAGCCGGCGCCCACCACCACTGCGTCGACGGAGGTGACGGGGGCGGTGGCACTCATGCGTGCTCCTCGGTGAGCGGGGTCGGGTGGCTGCCGGCGAGGTGCCGGTCGATCTCGGCGGCGACGTGGTCCAGCGCCTCGAAGGAGGCGGGGAGCAGGCCGACCATGGTGAAGAAGCCGTGCATCTGGCCCGGGAAGCGGCGACACGTCACCGGCACCCCGGCCGCGCCCAGCGCCGCGGCGTACGCCTCGCCCTCGTCGCGCAGCACGTCGTGCTCGGCGGTGATCACCACCGCGGGCGGCAGTCCGGCCAGCCGCTCGGCGCGGGCCGGCGACACATCGGGATGGTCTCGGTGCTCCTCGGGCACGTACTGGTCCCAGAACCAGCGCAGGGTGTCGCGGTTCAGCGCGAGCTGGTTGGCCGGGTCGGTGTACGAGCCGTTGTCGAAGTCGTGGTCGACCACCGGATAGACCAGCACCTGCAGCGCGATCTCGGGCCCGCCGGCGTCGCGGGCGTGGCGGGTCAGGATCGTGGCCAGGTTGCCTCCGGCGCTGTCACCGGCGATCACCAGCGGGGCGTCGGCGCCGGCGAGGTCGCCGCGATGCCGGCTCACCCAGGCGAGCAGGTCCTGGGCGTCCTCGACGGCCGCCGGCCACGGGCTCTCGGGAGCCAGCCGGTAGCCGCCGAGCACGACCGTGCACCCGGTGCGGTGGGCGAGCTCGCGCCCCAGCGACTCGTGCTCGGCGGGCGAGCCGACCACCCAGCCGCCGCCGTGCAGGTAGAGCAGGATCCCGCGCGGGGAGGCGGGAGAGATCACCCGGGCGGTCAGCGTGCCGCCCCGGGCGGGCACGCTGACGTCCTCGGCGTGCGCCGGCTCCGGGCCGGGCGGATAGAGGGTGGCCAGGCCGGCCATCCGGGCGCGGGCCTCGATGGGGGAGGTCTCGTGCATGGGTGGGCCGCCGGCGGCGGCGAGCTGCTGGAGCAGGGCGGTGGTGGCGGCGTCGAGGGCCATGGATCCTCCGAAGGGTCGTGGGGGTGGGGGCTCAGGCCCGAGGCGGGGGCTGAATCGACTTGATCTCGAGGAACTCCTCGAGGCCGAAGCGGCCGTACTCGCGGCCGAGGCCGGACTGCTTGTAGCCGCCGAACGGGGCCAGCCGGTTGCCGTTGATGCCGTTCACGTGCACGGTCCCGGACCTGATCCGCCGGGCCACGGCGAAGGCGCGCTCGGGGTCGGCCCCGAAGACGCCCGCGGAGAGTCCGTAATCGGTGGCGTTGGCGAGGCGGACCGCGTCGTCGTCGCCGCGATGGGCCTGGATCGCGAGCACGGGCCCGAAGACCTCCTCGCGGGCCACCGCCATCTCGGGGGTGACCCGGCCGAGCACGACCGGGCCGAGGTGGAACCCGCGCGCCGGACGGTCGGGCGCGGGATCGCCGTGGACGACCTCCGCCCCCTCCTCGACGGCGCGCGCGAGGTGGCCCACCACCCGCTCCCACTGCGCCGCGGAGGCGAGCGGGCCCAGGTTCTCCCCGGGGACGAAGGCCCGGGCCGTCTCGCTCGCCAGGGTGACCGCGTCGTCGTACCGCTCCTCGGGCACGACCAGGCGGGTCCAGGCCGCGCAGGTCTGCCCGGTGTTCATCATGCAGAAGCCGACGCTGGTGCGCACCGCGCTCGCGAACGCCTCGTCGTCCAGGTCGTCGAGCAGGACGCTCGGTGACTTCCCGCCGAGCTCGAGGGCCACCCGCTTCACGGTGCCCGCGGCCGCGCGCTGGATCGAGCGCCCGACGGCGGTGGAGCCGGTGAACGAGACCATGTCCACCCCGGCGTGCTCGGCCAGCGCGGCGCCGACCACGTCCCCGCGACCGGGCAGCAGCTGCAGCCACCCGGGCGGCACACCGGCGTCGCGCGCGGCCTCCACGAGCAGGTACGCCGTCAGCGGGGTGGTCTCGGCGGGCTTGAGCACCACCGGGCACCCGGCGGCAAGTGCGGCGCCCACCTTGGCCAGCGCCTGGTGCAGCGGGAAGTTCCACGGCGAGATCGCCGCGACCACGCCGATCGGCTCCCGGGCGATGGTGGAGTCGCCGAGCGGCTCCTCGAAGGCGTAGCCCTCCAGCACGTCGAGGGTGGTGGCCAGGGTGGCCAGCGGCATCCCCACCTGGACCTGGCGCGCGAACGCCGCCGGCGAGCCGATCTCGGCCGACATCGTCTCGGCGAACACCTCGGTGCGCTCGGCGATCCGCTCGTGCAGCGCCCGGAGCGCCGTCAGCCTCTCGGCGACGGGCCAGGCCGGGCCCTCGTCGACGACGCGCCGGGCGCCGGCGACCGCGCGGTCGACGTCCTCGGCGTCGGCCAGGCGCACCCGCGCGTGCACCTCGCCGGTGCGTGGGTCGACCAGGTCGAGGTGCTCTGTCCCGTGCGGCTCGACCCACTCCCCGTCGATGTGGATGCGCTGCCTGGTCTCCATGCGTTGCCCCTTGACCGCTCGTATGTATTAGGTTGAACTATTCCTAGATGACATATTGCGTCCTGGCAAGCAAATGTTCGGCTCGGGGTCGGACGAGGTGAGGGGAGTGGCATGCAGCAGGCGCGCGCGACGTACGTCGACGGACAGTGGGCCGAGGGGTCCGGCGGCGGGATCGAGGTCGGCAGCGCCGCGGACGGAACCGTCCTCGCTCGCTTCGCCGGCGCCGGCGCCACGGACGTGGACCGGGCGTGCGCCGCCGCCGACGCGGCCTGGCCCGCCTGGTCGGCGAGCACGGTGACCGAGCGGGTCGAGCTGTTGCGCGCCACCGCCGACCTGGTCACCAAGCGTGCCGACGAGTTCGGCGCGCTCGCCGCGCTGGAGGTCGGCACCCCGGTCCGCGCGGCCGGCACGGTGCACGGACACCTGGTGGCCGCGGCGGTGCGCGACGTGGCCTCGGCGCTGGAGTCCTACGTCTTCGAGGAGCGCGTGGGCAACTCGCTGGTGGTGCGTGAGCCGATCGGGGTGGCCGCGGCCATCACCGCCTGGAACTACCCGCTCTACCAGCTCGCCACCAAGCTCGTCCCCGCTCTCGCCGCCGGCTGCACGGTGGTGCTCAAGCCCTCGGAGGTCGCGCCGCTGACCACGATCGGCTTCTTCGAGGTGCTGGCCGAGGCGGGGCTGCCGGCCGGCGTCGCCAACCTGGTGATCGGCACCGGGACCGAGGCCGGCGAGCCGCTGGTCGCCGACCCCCGGGTCGGGATCGTCAGCTTCACCGGCTCCACCCGGACCGGTGCCCGTATCGCCGAGCTGGCGGCCCCGGGCATCACCCGGGTCACCCTCGAGCTCGGCGGCAAGTCCGCCAGCGTCCTCCTCGACGACGCCGACTTCGCGCGGGCACTGCCCGCCGCCCTGCAGGGCTGCCTGCTCAACAACGGACAGACCTGCGCCGCGCTGACCCGGCTGATCGTCCCGCGCTCGCGCCTCGCCGAGGTCGAGCAGTTCCTCGCCGCCGCCGTCGACCGGCTGGTGACCGGCGACCCGCGCGACGCGGCGACGGACGTCGGCCCGGTCGCCTCGGCAGCACAGCGCGAGCGGGTGGTGGGCCATGTGGAGCGCGCCCTCGCCGAGGGTGCCGTGCTGGTCGCGGGCGGGCCCGGGCCGGTACCCGGTGCACCGGCCGGCGGCCACTACGTGCGCCCGACCGTGCTGCGCGTGGCGCCGCACCTGCGGATCGCCCGCGAGGAGGTCTTCGGGCCGGTCCTGTGCGTGATCCCGGTCGACTCCGAGGAGGAGGCCGTCGCGGTCGCCAACGCCACCGACTACGGGCTCTCCGGGGCGGTCTGGTCCGCGGACGCGGACCGCGCCCTGTCGGTGGCCCGCCGGATGCGCACCGGCCAGGTCGCCGTCAACGGCGGCCAGTTCAACATCTCCGCGCCCTTCGGCGGCTACAAGCACTCCGGCTACGGGCGCGAGGGCGGCCGATTCGGACTGGACGAGTACTTCGAGATCAAGGCGGTTCAGCTGTGACGACCTACCCGACCCACCCGACCACCGATGGCGACGCCGGCGCCTTCGTGGCTGCGGCCACGCCCGGCGCGACGCGCACCCTGGTGCGCGCAGCCGTCCTCACCGCGGCCCCGGGCCATCTGGAGATCCAGGAGCTCGAGCTCGACGACTGGCTGGCCCCCGACGAGGTCCGCGTGCGGGTCGAGGCGTGCGGACTGTGCCACTCCGACCTGCACATGATCGACGGCGAGCTGCCGACGGTGATGCCGACCGTGCCCGGCCACGAGATCGCCGGCACCATCGAGGGGGTCGGCTCCGCGGTCGGCGACCTGGCGCCCGGGGATCGGGTGGTCGCCTGCCTGTCGATGTTCTGCGGGCACTGCGCGGAGTGCCGCGCGGGCCGCACGTTCCTCTGTGATCGTCGCAACGACCTGGGCCGAGCCGGGCGACCCGTGCCCCGGCTGCTGCGCGCGGGCGAGCCGGTCGGTCAGGTCGCCGGCCTCGGCGGCCTCGCCGAGCGGACCGTGCTGCACCGCAACTCGGTGGTCCGGGTCCCCGCCGAGCTGCCGGTCGACCGTGCCGCGCTGCTCGGCTGCGCGGTGCTGACCGGCGTCGGCGCGGCGCTGCACGGGGCTGAGGTCCGGCCCGGGGACAGCGTCGCGGTGATCGGCTGCGGCGGTGTCGGGCTGAACGTCGTCCAGGGGGCGCGGCTGGCCGGTGCCACCACGATCGTGGCGGTCGACCTCGGCGCCGAGAAGCTGGAGCTGGCCCGGCGCTTCGGTGCCACCCACGTCGTCGACGCCGCCTCGAGCGACCCCGTCGCCGCGGTCCAGGAGCTCACCGGGGGAGTGGACCACGCCTTCGACGTGGTGGGGCGCCAGGCAACGGTGGCGCAGGCGGTCGCCATGCTGCGTGCCGGCCGGATCGCGAACGTCGTGGGCATCCCGCCGGTCGGCGAGCAGCTCGTGCTGCCCGGCCTGCCGCTGGTCACCTCGGCCAAGGGCGTGCGGGGGCTGCTGATGGGCGCCAACCACTTCCCCCGCGACATCCCGGTGCTCGCGGACCTGTACCTGCAGGGGCGCCTGGAGCTGGACGCCCTGGTGTCCGGCCGGATCCCCCTGGAGGAGGCCGACGCGGGCTTCGACCAGATGCGCCGCGGGCAGGCGACGCGCGTGGTCGTCACCTTCCCCTGATCGGCCGGTGTCCCCGCCGCCCACCCCCCACCCCGGCTCGTCACCCGAGAGGAACCACATCGATGCTGCTGCAGTGCCACCCCCCGGTGGCCGGCTCATGAGCACCACGCTGCGATCCGATCCGACCAGCGCCGCGCCGCCCCCGCCATCGGCTGCGCCCCCGCGGCGTCGTCGCCGCGGACGCGGGCGCCTGCGCGGCGTGCTGATCCAGCTCACCGAGCTGGTCGCGGTCCTGCTCGTCGTCAGCTTCGGCACCTTCGCCCTGGTCTCGATGATGGACACCGACCCGGCCGTGACGATCCTCGGCGAGGGTCACGCGCCGGAGGCCTATGAGGAGGTCCGCGAGGACCTCGGCCTCAACGACCCGCTCCCGGTGCGGTACCTCGACTGGCTGGGGTCGGCGCTGACCGGCGACCTCGGCCAGTCGGTGGTGCCGCCGTACCACGACGTGACCGAGCGGATCGCCAGCGCGATGCCGGTCAGCGTCGAGCTGGCCGCCCTCGGCATGGGGATGGCGCTGATCTTCAGCCTCCCGCTGGCGATGTGGTCGGCCTACAACGCCGGCGGCCGGGTGGACCGGATCATCAGCGCCGGCACCTTCGGCGTGCTCTCGATCCCCAGCTTCCTGGTCGGCCTGCTGGTGATCATGATCTTCGCCAACGGGCTCGGCTGGTTCCCCCGGGCGGAGTGGTCCCGGGCGACCGAGGGGCTGGGCGACAACCTCTACCACGCCTTCCTGCCGGCGCTGACGATCGCGCTCGCGGAGACCGCGATGTTCACCCGCATCCTGCGCACCGACCTGATCACCACGCTCCAGGAGGACTTCATCCTCGCGGCCAAGGCCAAGGGGATGGGCACCGTCCACGTCCTGTTCAGCGATGCGCTGCGACCGTCCTCGTTCTCGCTGATGACGCTGATGGGGATCAGCCTCGGCCGGCTCATCGGCAGCACCGTGATCGTCGAGTACCTCTTCGCGCTGCCCGGGATGGGCACGCTGGTGATCGGCGCCGCCAACACCGGCGACTACGTCACGGTCCAGGGCGCGGTCCTGCTGATCGCGGTCATCTACGTCGTCACCAACGCCCTGATCGACGTTTCCTACGGTTACCTGGACCCCCGGGTCAGGAGGTCCCATGTCTGAGCGCGCCGTTTCCCCCCTCGACCTCGCCACGCTCCCCGTCGGCGAGCAGCCGTCCGCGACCGAGCCCGGCGAGCCAGGCGAGCCCGGCACCGACCGAGGCCGGCCCTGGCGCGGGATCGTGCTGAGCCTGATCGGTGTCGCCGGCCTGGTCGCCGCCATCGTGGGCCTGCAGGACACCGGGTGGACCCAGGCGGGCGCGGCCCTGGTCGCGCTCGTGGTCCTCTACTTCGGGGCCGCGGAGCTGGGCCGGTGGCGCTTCGGCTCGTCCTTCGACCTGACCCTCTGGCTGTGCCTGGTGTGGCTGGTGCTGCTCGTCGCGGCTGCGGTGGCGGCGCCGTTGCTGCCGTTGGGCGAGCACGAGGACATCGCCACCACCATGCTCGACCCGGCGCTGGCGCGGCCCGACCTGCTCAGCCAGTTCCCGCTGGGCACCAACAACTTCGGCCTCGACCTGCTCGCCCGCACCCTCTACGGCGCCCGAGCCTCTCTGGTCGTCTCCATCGGCGCGGTGCTGATCGGCATCGTCGTCGGTGGCTCGATCGGCATCGTGGCCGGCTACTTCCGCGGGAGCATCGACCGGGTGGTCGGCGTCTTCACCAACTCCCTGCTCGCCGTTCCGCCGCTGATCCTGCTGATCGCGCTGGCCAAGGTCCTCGACCCGACGCTGCGCAACATCGCGCTGGGCCTCTCGCTGCTCGCCCTGCCGAGCATGATCCGGATGGCCCGCGCGAGCACGATGGCCTTCGCCCAGCGCGAGTTCGTGCTGGCCGGCAAGTCGATGGGCGCCTCGAACGCCCGGGTGATGTTCCGCGAGCTGCTGCCCAACGTGCTGCTGCCGCTGGCGTCGTACGGCATGGTGATCATCTCGGTGCTGATCGTCGCCGAGGCGTCGCTGAGCTTCTTGGGTCTCGGCATCCAGGCACCCGCACCCTCCTGGGGCAACATGATCGCCGAGGGCGAGGGGCGGGTCTTCGAGGAGCACCCGCACATCGTGCTGGTCCCCGGCACCGTGCTGTTCCTGACCGTGTTCGCCTTCAACGCGCTCGGTGAGAAGGCGCGCAAGCGCTTCGACCCGCGCTCGGCGAAGCTCTAGGAGCCCCGATGACTGACACTTCCCTGCTCATCGACGAGCGCCCGCCCGCCGCCGCGGCGCCGTTGCTCGTGGTCGATGACCTGCGCACGGTGATCCGGACCGCCCGCGGCAACCTCAAGGCCGTCGACGGCGTCTCGCTCACGCTCGCGCCCGGAGAGGCCCTCGGCATCGTCGGGGAGTCCGGCTCGGGCAAGTCGGTGCTGGGCCGCACGATCATGGGCCTGCACACCAGCGGCCCGGACATGACCGTGACCGGGTCCGTGCACTTCGACGGGCGCGACGTCCAGAAGATGCCGACCCGCGCCCTGCGCGAGCTGTGGGGCGCCTCCATCGGGATGGTCTTCCAGGACCCGATGACGGCGCTCAACCCGGTCAAGAAGATCGGCACGCATCTCACCGAGACCCTGCGCAAGCACCGCGGCCTGAACCGGAAGCAGGCCCGGGTGCGCGCGCTGGAGCTGCTCGACCTGGTCGGCATCCCCGACGCGGCCAGGCGCATCGACCAGTACCCGCACGAGATGTCCGGCGGCATGCGCCAGCGCGTGGTGATCGCGATGGCCCTGGCCAACGACCCGAAGCTGCTCATCGCCGACGAGCCCACCACCGCGCTCGACGTCACCGTCCAGCGCCAGATCCTCGACCTCCTGGACCGGTTGCGCCGCGAGCTCGGGATGGCGCTGATCCTGATCAGCCACAACCTCGGCGTGGTGGCGGGCCGCACCGACCGGGTCGCGGTGATGTACGCCGGCCGGGTGGTCGAGACCGCCGACGCGCGCGACCTCTTCGACGCCCCCCAGCACCCCTACACCGAGGCGCTGCTCGCCGCCATCCCGCGACTGGAGCAGGCGCCGCACCTGCGGCTGGAGGCCATCGACGGCGCCCCGCCGGACATGGTGCGCCCGCCGAGCGGGTGTCGGTTCGCCGCGCGCTGCCGCCACGCCCGCGAGGACTGCCTCCAGGCGGTTCCCGCGCTGCGGCCGGCCGGGGGCCCCGCGCTCGGCACCACCGTCGACCTCGGGGACTCACCCCCCGTCCGACACCTGCATGCCTGCTACCACCCCGTCAACGAGTCTGGAGAGAGCTGATGGCCGGATCCGGTCGCATCCACCTGCGCCCGCCCGAGGAGAGGGTCCTCAGCGTCTCCGAGCTCGTCGTGGAGTTCCCGGCGAATGGCGGTGACATCGTGCACGCCGTCTCGGGGATCAGCTTCGACCTCGTCGACGGGG
Organism: Nocardioides sp. Z21_20; assembly: GCF_059766585.1. NCBI lineage: Bacteria > Bacillati > Actinomycetota > Actinomycetes > Propionibacteriales > Nocardioidaceae > Nocardioides > Nocardioides sp. Z21_20. The sequence goes on along the minus strand of NZ_JCBAJX010000016.1, from coordinate 31,825 downwards.
AGACGCTCGGCATCCTCGGCGAGTCCGGCTGTGGCAAGTCGAGCACCGGCCGGGCCCTGATGCAGCTGCCGGCGCCGACCAGCGGTGAGGTCCGCCTCGGTGGGGACACCCTCACCGCCAGCTCGGGCAACCAGTTGCGCAAGCGTCGCGCGGGGATGCAGATGATCTTCCAGGACCCGGTCTCCTCGCTGAACCCGCGGCGCAAGGTCAAGGACCTCGTCGCCGAGGGCCCGCGGATCCGGGGTCAGAAGGTCGAGGACGCCCAGATCCGGGAGGTGCTCAGCTCCGTCGGGCTGGACCCGGACGTGGTCTGGGACCGCCGGCCGCACGAGCTCTCCGGCGGCCAGTGCCAACGGGTGTGCATCGCGCGGGCGCTGATGCTGGACCCGCAGGTGCTGATCTGCGACGAGCCGGTCTCCAGCCTCGATGTCTCGGTCCAGGCGCAGATCCTGAACCTGCTCGAGGACACCAAGGAGCGCTATCGGCTCAGCATGGTCTTCATCGCCCACGACCTGGCGGTGGTGAAGAACATCAGCGACCGGATCATGGTGATGTACCTCGGCAAGGTCTGCGAGATCGTCCCGTCCGGACGTCTCGCGCTGCATGCGCGGCACCCCTACACCCAGCTGCTGCTCGACTCGGTGCCCGAGGCGCACCTGCCGGGCGCGGTCATCGACGCCGACGGGGTGGCCGAGAAGACCCGCTCCGCGGAGCTCCCCTCGCCGCTGGATCCCCCCAGCGGATGCCGGTTCCGCACCCGGTGCCCCCTCGCCACCGAGGTGTGCGCCACCCAGGAGCCCCAGCTGCAGGAGGCGGGGCCGGGGCACTTCGTCGCCTGCCACCACGCCGACCTCGCCGCCACGCTGGGCGAGAGGCTCACGCCTTGTGCGAGCGCAGCTCCTGAGACGAACGACGTGCCGAGCTCTGGCCGCCCGGAGAGCGCTTGAGCTTGGCGACCGCGTCGTCGAGCTCGGCGAGCATCTCGTCGGCGCGGTCGCGCTCGTCGGCGTAGTAGCGCTCCGACCAGCGCAGCACCATCTCGGGGAACGCCCAGCCCGGCTCCTCGCGCGCGCCCTCGGCGTCCACCTCGGCCCGGACCCGCATCTTCTCGGTCTGGTTGCGGTGCTCCTCGAGCATCGAGCGCAGCAGGGCCGGGTCGCTGGCGTGGCCGAGCCACATGCGCAGCATCACCCCGTGCTTGAGCACCACCGGCTCCACCGGCGCCTCCGCGGCCCAGCGCGCCACCGCCCGCTCACCCTCGGGGGTGATCCGGTAGAGCCGCTTGCCGCGCACGTCGTCCTTGTTGACCACCCGGGAAATGGCGAAGCCGTAGTCCTCCAGCTTGCGGAGCTCGCCGTAGATCTGGCTGTACGACGGCGCCCAGTAGAAGAAGCGGAGGCTCCAGTCGGCCCACTTCTTCAGGTCGTAGCCGGAGAGCTCCTCGCCGAAGGACAGCATGCCCAGGACGGCCCAGCTGGTCGGGCGCAGGTCGGGAAGCGGGGTCTCGGGGACGTCACTCGTCATACCACGAGCCTAACGGTGCGCTCTACCCGGCATGTTCTCCTTCGACATATGTCGGTGTGGGCTTCACCTCTTGTGGTCACACAGTATTTTGGTTAGGAATAGTTCGGACCAAAACAGGCAGGAGGCCTCGGTGACCGTGCTGGACGACGCCCTGGGAGGCGAGGTGGCGGGGCTGCTCGCCACCCTCGAGAACGGCTTCCCACCCGTACACCTGATGAGCGGCCCCGAGGCGCGCGCCGCGGTGGCGGCGCGCGCGGTGCCACCGACGAACCTCGACGACGTCCGCGCGGTCGAGGACCATCTCGTCGCGACCGGCGCGGGGGAGCTCCGCGTGCGGGTCTACCACCCGCACGGAGAGGCGAGTGACCGGCCCGGCGTGGTGTTCCTGCACGGCGGCGGCTTCGTGTTCTGCAGCATCGAGAGCCACGACGGCTTCTGTCGCGCGCTGGCCCGAGGCGTCGACGCCGTGGTCGTCTCGGTGGACTACCGGCTGGCGCCCGAGCATCCGGCGCCCGCGGCGGCGGACGACGCCCTCGCCGCGCTGGAATGGGTGCACGCCTGCGCCGAGCGCCTCGGCGTCGACCCGCAGCGGATCGTGGTCGCCGGGGACAGCGCCGGCGGCAACCTCGCCGCGGTCACCGCGCTGCGGGCACGCGGCCGCGAGGACCTACCGCTGGCCGGACAGGTCCTGCTCTACCCCGTGATCGAGCCCGACTTCGACTCGGAGAGCTACCGGCGCTACGCGAGCGGCCACTTCAACACCCGCGCGGCGATGCAGTGGTACTGGCGTCAGTACCTCGGCGGGGATCCCGCCACGACGCAGCCGCCGGCCCCGCCGGAGCACGTGGTGCCGACCCGGGCCGCCAGCCACGCCGGACTCGCCCCGGCCGTGGTGCTCACCGCCGGGCGCGACCCCCTCTCCAGCGAGGGGCACCGCTACGCCGCGCTGCTGCGCGACGCCGGGGTGCCCGTGCGGCACCGGCACTTCCCCGATCTGTTCCACGGTTTCGCCACCATCGGCCCGTTCGGGGCCGCGGCCGCTGCCCGCGACCTGCTGTGGCACGACGTACGACGCCTGCTCGGCGCCCCGGGCACAACGAAGGAGAACGCATGACCAGCACAACCGTCGACGTCCTGGTGGTGGGCGCCGGCTTCTCGGGCCTGTACGCCGTCCACCGGGCGAACCAGGAGGGGTGGAGCGTCGCCGGAGTGGAGGCCGCACCCGAGGTGGGCGGCACCTGGTGGTGGAACCGTTACCCGGGTGCCCGCTGCGACGTCGAGAGCCTCGACTACTCCTACTCCTTCGACGAGGAGCTGCAGCGCAGCTGGCGTTGGAGCGAGCGCTACGCCACCCAGCCGGAGATCCTGCGCTACCTCCAGCACGTCGCGGACCGCTTCGACCTGCGCCAGCACTACCGCTTCGACACCCGGGTCGTGGGTGGCCGCTTCGACGAGGACGAGTCGCGCTGGGTGGTCACCACCGACGCCGGTGAAGAGCTGCGCGCCCGGTACCTCGTGCTGGGGACCGGCAGCCTCTCGGCGCCGGTTGACCCCGCCATCCCCGGGCTCGCCGACTTCGCGGGCACGATCCTGCGGACCTCGAGCTGGCCGGACGAGGAGGTCGACGTCAGCGGTCAGCGCGTCGGCGTGATCGGCACCGGCTCGTCGGGGGTCCAGTGCATCCCCCTGCTCGCCGAGCAGGCCACGCACCTCACGGTCTTCCAGCGCAGCCCCAACTTCTCGGTCCCGGCCTTCAACCGTGCGCTGTCCGACGAGGAGTGGGAGCAGGCGATGCTCGCCTACCCCGAGCGCCGGCGGCTGTCATGGGCCGGGCCGGCGGGCTCGCCCCACACGAGCCACCCCGAGGACCCCTTCGCGATGTCCGAGGAGGCTCGCCGCGACGTGCTGGCGGACTACTGGCAGCGCGGTGGCGTGCTGTTCGGCAAGGCGTTCCCCCGGCAGTCCATCGACCCGAAGATCAACGACCTCGCCCGCGTCTACGCCGAGGAGCGGATCCGCGAGATCGTCCGCGACCCGCGCGTCGCCGACGACCTGGTGCCCACCGACCACCCGATCGGGACGAAGCGGATCTGCACCGACACGAACTACTACGAGACCTACAACCGCGACAACGTGGAGCTGGTCAACCTGCGCCGCGACCCCTTCGAGGTCATCGAAGCGGGGGGCGTGCGGACCGCCTCGGACTTCCACCCGCTCGACGTGCTGGTGCTGGCCACCGGCTTCGACGCGATGACCGGCGCGATGACCCGGATCGACCTCGTCGGGCCGCGCGGCGAGCGGATCACCGAGGCCTGGTCCGACGGGCCGGTGACCTACCTCGGTCTCTGCGTGCCGGGCTTCCCGAACCTGTTCAACCTGGCCGGCGTCGGCAGCCCCTCGGTGCTGAGCAACATGGTGCTGGCCGGGGAGCAGCAGGTGAACTGGGTCGTCGATCTGCTCCGGCACTGCGAGGAGCAGGGGCACACCCAGGTCGAGGCGCGTCTCGACGCGGCCGAGGCGTGGACGGCGCACGTCGACGAGGTCGCCTCCGCCACGCTCTTCGTGGAGGCGAAGTCCTGGTACATGGGCGCGAACGTCGAGGGCAAGCCGCGTGGGTTCATGCCCTATCTCGGCGGCTTCGCCGCTTACGGCGGGCTCTGCGACGAGTCGCGCGACGGCGGCTACGTCGGCTTCGTGCTGGGCTCATGAGCGGCCCCGTCGTCGACCTGGCCGGCAAGGTCGCGCTGGTGACCGGCGCGGCCCGGGGGCAGGGTGCCGCCGAGGCCGCGCTCTTCGCCGAGCTCGGGGCCCTCGTGGTGCTCACCGACGTGCTCGGTGACGAGGCCGGGGCCCTGGCCGAGCGGCTCGGGGGCGCGGCCACCCACCACCAGCACGACACGTCCTCGGGCGCCGACTGGGACCGGGTGGTGGGGGCCGTCCGTGCCCAACACGGTCGTCTCGACGTGCTCGTCAACAACGCCGGCATCTACCGCACCGGCGACCTGACCACCTGGCCGGAGCAGGACCTGCGCTCCGTGCTCGAGGTGAACCTGCTGGGACCGATGCTCGGCATGCAGGCCGTGGTGCCGTTGATGCCACCGGGCTCGGCGATCGTGAACGTGGCGTCGATCTCGGGGATGCGCGGGCACGCCGGCGCGCTGCCGTACGCGGCCTCCAAGTGGGGGCTGCGCGGGGCGAGCCGGTCCGCCGCGCGCGAGCTCGGCCCACGCGGGATCCGCGTCAACTGCGTGTGCCCGGGCTCGGTCGACACGCCGATGATCGCCGGCAGCACGATGGACCTCTCGCACCTGCCGATCCCGCGGCGAGGTACGCCGGACGAGGTCGCCGCGATGGTGGCCTTCCTGGCCAGCGACGCCAGCGCCTACACGACCGGTGCGGAGTTCGTCGTCGACGGAGGTGCGCTGGCCTGAGCACCGCGGGTGCGCGGCGATTTCGATGGGTGGGAGGACCTGGGCAAGCAGCAGATCACTTTGCTTTGATGCGGAGCATGATCACCCAGGGTGAGGTCCGCACGCTGAGTGAGCTGTGCGAGCTGCGCGCGCGCACGCATCCCGACAGCATCGCGGTGCGCGACGACGCGACCACGCTGACCTACGCCGAGCTGGCCGGTCGCGCTCGTGCCGTCGCCCGGTTCCTCGGTGAGCGGGGCGTCGTGGCGGGTGATCGGGTGGTGGTCCAGGGCCCCAACCGCACCGCCTGGGTCAGCGCCGCGTTCGGCGTGCTGCGGGCCGGGGCGACCGTCGTACCGCTGGGGCACCGCGTGCCGGACGTCGAGCGCCAGCGCCTGCTGGGCGAGCTCGCGCCGCGGCTGGTGCTCATCGACGAGTCGCTGGCACCCCCCGCGGGCGCGGTCACGTTCGCGGAGCTCGACGCCCTGCCCGCCGACGCCCTGCCCGCCGAAGCCCTGCCCGCTGAGCGCGGCCAAGCCCCGGGCGGGCCGGACGACGCCGCGGGCCCGGCGCTCGTGCTGTGCAGCTCGGGCACCTCCGGTGAGGTCAAGGCGGTGCCGATGAGCCACGAGCAGCTGCTGCGGGTCTACGCGCACGTCGCGCGCGTGCTCGACGCCACCGACGACGACGTGTGGCTCGCCACCGTGCCGCTGACGCACTCCTTCGGGTTCAACGGGATCCTGCTGGTGGCGATGATGGCCGGCGCAGCCGTCCGGCTGCTGCCCGACTACGACGCGGTGCGGCTGACGAGGCTGCTGCGCGAGGAGCGGATCACCGTGCTCGCCGGGCCGCCCACGATCTACCACGACCTCGCCGGCCTCGACCTCGGCACGCCGGCACCGCACACCCGGGTCGCGATCGTCGGTAGCACCGAGGTGTCCGCCCCCGACATGGCTCGGCTCGCGGAGCAGCTCGGCATTCCGCGGGTGGCCACCGGCTACGGGATGACCGAGACCTGCGGGACCGTCGCGCTGGGGGCGATCCCACGCGCACCGGATGGCCGGCTGGCGTGGATGGTGCCGCTGCCGGACACCGAGGTGCGGGTCTGTGACGAGCTCGGCGGCGCGGTGCCCGCGGGCGTGCGCGGCCACGTCCAGGTCCGCGGTTTCCACGTCGCCCGCCCCTACGGGCCCGGCCACGACCTGCTCCCGGGAGGCTGGTTCGACACCGGCGACCTCGGCGAGCTCGACGCCGCGGGACGAATCGCGATTGCCGGGCGGGCCAACGACACCATCATCGTCTCGGGCTTCAACGTCGATCCCCGCGAGGTGGAGGCCGCGCTGCGCGAGCATCCCGGTGTCGCCGACGTCGCCGTGGTCGGGGTGCGCGACGCCCGCTCGGGCCAGCGGCTCCTCGGTTGCGTGGTCGCGGTGGGCGAGCCCCCCAGCGACGCGGAGCTGGCCGCGCACGTGCGCCAGCGGCTCACGCCGTACAAGGTGCCAAGCGACTACGTCATCCTCGACGACCTGCCGCTGACGGCCACCGGCAAGCTGTCGCGTGCCGCTGTGCGGCGGATGTGCGAGCAGCGGCCGGTGGGTGCCGCAGGCGGCTGAGCCGCGCCGGTCTCGCAGGGCGCGGTGGTGACGTGGGTCACAGGCGCGCCCAGGGTGTCGGCATGGCTTCGACGCCCTGGTGCTGGGGTTGCCCGATCCCCGCTTCGGGCAGCAGGTCGCCGCCCTGCTCGCGCCGCGCCAGGGCATCGACCTCGACGTCGACGACGTCCGGCGCCACCTGCGGTCCCGGCTCTCGGGCTACAAGGTGCCGCGCACCGTCCGGGTCGTGGGGCAGGTGCCACAGGTGGCCGTGGTCCAGCCAGCTCCATCTGCGGCTGCTTACCGACAACTTCGAGGAGGCGGCCCTGGCCCGCCGCGAAGGCCGGGAGGCGGTGTTCCGCGACAGCCGAGACGGGGCTTAGGCGGCGACTACGCTGGGCCGATGCCGCAGCGGGAACCTGCCACGAAGCCCGTCGATCGCTCGCGCGCCGAGCCGCCGGGCGTGCCGGAGGGTCTGCGGACAGGCCCCGTCTATCTCGACTACAACGCGACCACCCCGGTCGACCCCCGGGTGCTCGAGGCCGCGTTGCCCTACCTGACCCACGCGTTCGGCAACCCGTCGAGCGCGCACGCGTTCGGTCGCGAGCCGCTCCGGGTCGTCGAGCAGGCCCGACTCGACGTCGCTGGGCTCCTCGGGGCCCGCCGCGACGGTGCGCGTGGCGGTGACGTCGTCTTCACCGGGTCGGGTTCTGAGGCGAACCTGCTCGCGCTGCGGGGCAGCGTGCTGTCGCCGTCCTCGCCCCGCTCGCACGTCGTCACCCAGGCCACCGAGCACCCGTCGGTGCTGGGCGCCGGCGAGGCGCTGGCACGCCTGCACGGCACCCGCGTCAGCGTGCTGCCGGTGACGCCGCAGGGCCTGGTCGACCCGGCGCTCCTCGAGCGGATGCTCGCCGACCCCGGGTCCCGGACAACGGCGGGCGCGCGGACCGTCGTCTCGGTGATGGCCGCCAACAACGAGACAGGCGCGCTCCAGCCGATCGCGGAGCTGGCGGCCGTCGCGCACGCCCACGGCGCCCTGCTGCACTGCGACGCCGCTCAGGCAGCCGGGAAGATCCCGCTCGACGTGCACGCCCTCGACGTCGACCTGCTCACCGTCGTGGGCCACAAGATGTACGCGCCGAAGGGCATCGCGGCGCTCTACGTGCGCGCCGGTCTGGACCTCGAGCCGATCGGGTACGGCGGGGGGCAGGAGGGCGGCCGGCGCGCAGGGACCGAGAGCGTCGCGCTGATCGCCGCCCTCGGTGCGGCGGCCAGGCTCGCCGCCGACGACGTGGCCGCCAGGGGGCCGCAGCGGCTGGCGGCGCTGCGCGACCGGATGCAGGAAGGTCTGCAGAGCCGCTGGCCCGGCGAGGTCCGGCTGAACGGGCCCGTGGCCGAGCGCCTGCCCAACACGCTCAACGTCAGCCTCGAGGGCGTCGTCGGGCACGAGCTCCTCGCGGCCGCGCCGCGCCTCGCGGCGTCGACCGGGTCCGCCTGTCACAGCGGCCGTCACGAGCCCTCGCCCGTGCTGAGCGCGATGGGCGTCGAGCCGCGGCGCGCACTGAGCGCGGTGCGTCTCTCGCTGGGCCGCTGGACGACGGCCGAGGACGTGGACTCGGCCGTGGCGGAGATCCTCGGCGGCGCGGGCTGACCGGTCACCGGCCCCGCGGGATCTTGTCTGGGCCAGTGCCCGGGGTGATCATCGAAAGGTGGACGTTGGCCTGTTGATCAAGGTCGGCCTGGTCGCCGCCGTACTGGGTGCGCTCTGGGTGATTCCCTCCTGGAGCGTCTACGTCGCACGTGCCCGTCGTCTCGGTCGGTGGCTCGACGGCCGCCCGGTGACGCCCGTGCCACCGCCCGGCCCCCCGGTCGAACGGCTCGCCGCTGACACCCAGCGCCTCCGGGACGCCCTCCGCCACGCTCCGCCGGGGATGCCGGTGGCCCGCAGGCGCGGCTGGCTCGAGGCGTACGACGAGATCCTGGTCGCCGACTGCCGGGCCCTCGAGCTGGACCAGCACCTGGAGTCGCTGCGGCCCGGTACGGCACGGGACCTCGAACGGGAACGGGTCGAGCGGATGCTGGTCAGGGCCGGTCTCCTGGCGGCTCACGGCGAGGAGCCCTAGCCGACCCTCCTGGCCGCGCGGTAGACCCAGAACGCCAGCGCACACAGCACGACCCCCCACACGAGCGCGGTCAGGCCCAGCACCAGCGCGATGCTGACCGCACCGAGGCCGGGGTTGGCCATGAACAGCACGCCGAGCACGACGTCGACCAGGCCACCCAGGATCATCCCCCATCGCGACTCGACCCGGTCGACCACCGCCAGCGTGACCTCCAGGAGCCCGCGCGCCACCAGCCAGATCCCCAGGACCCAGGTCAGCGCCTCCGCGGACAGCCCGGGCCGCACGATCGCGAAGAACGCGGCCAGCAGGGACACCACGCCGGTGAGGACCAGCGTCCATCGCCCCGCGCCCCGGTGTGAGCGGAAGGCCTGGGCCAGCGCGCCGACGCCGTCGAAGAGGGCCCAGATCCCCCACAGCAGCGCCAGGGCGATCACCGTGGTCAGCGGTGCCGCCATCGCCAGCACCCCGAAGACCACGCCGGCCACGCCCCGCACCGCCAGGTACTGCCAGCTGCGCGAGAGCAACGAGTCCGCCATCGCCAGCTCCCCTCGCCCGGCCCCGCCCGAACGGCTCAGCCGGTTCGGACGCTACTCCCGCACACGGCTGCGGAACAGGGCGCAGACAAGATCGCGTCAAGCGCCGTTAAGTCGGCGTCAAGATCGCGGGTGCCTCGCCGGCGACGGTCTTGGCTGGGCGACATGAATGTGGAAAGCGGTCTTCTCGTCCTGGCGGTCGTCGGCGTAGCGGTCTATCTGCTCGTGGCCCTGATCCTCCCGGAGCGTTTCTAGTGTCCGACACCGTCGCCGGGCTGCTGCAGATCGCGGCCCTGGCTCTCCTGCTCGCCGCGGTGTACGCGCCGCTGGGCGACTACATGGCTCGCGTCTATACGGGCACCTCCCACCTACGCGTCGAGGCGCTGGTCTACCGGCTCAGCGGGGTGAACCCGCAGACGGGGCAGAGCCCCAAGGCCTACGCGCTGAGCGTGGTCGGGTTCTCCCTGGTCGGCGTCCTGGCGCTGATGGCGATCCTGATGGGTCAGTCCCACCTTCCTCTGGACCGTGACCTGGACGGCATGGGTCTCTCGATGGCGTTCAACACCGCGGTGTCGTTCGTCGCCAACACCAACTGGCAGTCCTACGGCGGCGAGTCGACGCTGGGCTTCACGGCCCAGATGGCAGGTCTCGCGGTACAGAACTTCCTGTCGGCGGCGGTGGGGATGGCGATCGCCGTCGCGCTGATCCGAGGGTTCGTCCGGGTCCGCAGCGGGGACCTGGGCAACTTCTGGGTCGACCTGACCCGCGGGACGCTGCGGATCCTGCTGCCGATGGCGTTCCTCGCGGCCGTCCTGCTGATGGCCGGGGGAGTGGTGCAGACCTTCACCGACACGGGCATGGACACGCTCGCGGGCCACGGCCAGGTGCTCACCGGCGGCCCGGTCGCCAGCCAGGAGGCCATCAAGGAGTTGGGCACGAACGGCGGCGGCTTCTTCAACGCCAACTCCGCGCACCCGATGGAGAACCCGAACGGATTCACCAACCTGCTCGAGATCTTCCTGATGCTCGTCATACCGATCAGCCTGACCCGCACGCTCGGCACGATGCTGGACAACCGCCGCCAGGGGCTGGCCGTGCTCGGCGCGATGGGGATCCTGATGGCGCTGTCCCTCACCCTCGTCACGGCTGCCGAGTCCGGCGCGCGCTCCCAGGCGGCACAGGCGGCCGGCGCCGCGATGGAGGGCAAGGAGACGCGCTTCGGCGAGTGGGCCACGGCCCTGTTCGGCATGGTCTCCACCGGTACGTCGACCGGCGCGGTGAACGCCGCGCACGACTCCTTCACGCCCGTCGGCGGCGGGGGAGTGCTGGTCAACATGATGCTCGGCGAGATCACGCCCGGCGGCGTCGGCTCCGGCATCTACGGGATCCTGGTGATGGCCATCGTCACGGTCTTCATCGCCGGCCTCCTGGTCGGGCGGACCCCTGAGCTGCTGGGCAAGAAGATCGGGTCGCGGCAGATGACCTACGTCGCGCTGTACACCCTGACCACGCCCACCCTGGTCCTGGTCGGCACCGGGATCGCGATGGCCCGCGGCTCCACCGTGGACGCGATGGGCAACGCGGGCGGGCACGGGTTCAGCGAGGTGCTCTACGCCTACACCTCGGCGGCCAACAACAACGGCAGCGCCTTCGGCGGCCTCACCGTCACCTCGGACTTCTTCCAGATCACCCTGGCCCTGGCCATGCTGCTGGGCCGGCTGATCCCGATCGTCCTGGTCCTGCTGCTGGCCGGCTCGCTGGCCGAGCAGCCGCGGATCCCCGCGACCGCCGGCACGCTGCCCACGCACCGACCCATGTTCGTGGCGCTCCTGGTGGGCGTGATCGTGATCGTGACCGGCCTGACCTACTTCCCCGCCCTTTCCCTCGGACCTATCGCAGAGGCACTCGCATGAGCACCATCACGTCCACCCCGCCGGTCGCACCGGCGCCGCCCCCCGCCCGCCGTCCCACCGCGGGACTCTCGCTGCGCACGCTCGCCGCCCAGGGTTTCGAACAGCTCCCCGAGGCGCTGCGCAAGCTCGACCCGCGCCACCTGTGGCGCTCCCCGGTGATGTTCCTGGTCTGGATCGGCTCGGTGATCACCACCGTGGCCGCCTTCGGCGACCCGGGCGTCTTCGTGATCAGCCTGGCCGCCTGGCTGTGGCTGACCGTGATCTTCGGCAACCTCGCCGAGGCGGTCGCCGAAGGGCGCGGCAAGGCCCAGGCGGCCTCGCTGCGCGCGGCCCGCAGCGACACGATCGCCCGGAGGCTGGATGCGGCGGGCGACGAGAGCCGGGTGCCGGGCACCCAGCTCGCGGTCGGCGACCGGGTGGTGGTCGAGGCCGGGGAGGTGATCCCCGGCGACGGCGAGATCGTGGAGGGCATCGCCTCGGTCGACGAGTCCGCGATCACCGGCGAGTCCGCGCCGGTGATCCGGGAGGCCGGAGGCGACCGGAGCGCGGTCACCGGCGGGACCAAGGTGCTCTCCGACCGGATCGTGGTCCGGATCACCGCCGCCGCGGGGGAGACCTTCCTCGACAAGATGATCGCGCTGGTCGAGGGGACGTCGCGGCGCAGGACGCCCAACGAGGTCGCCCTCTCGATCCTGCTGATCAGCCTGACCCTGGTGTTCCTCGCCGCGGTGGCCACCTTGGCCCCGATGGCGGCGTACGCCGGTGCACCCCAGGACGTGGTGGTGCTCGTCGCGCTGCTGGTATGCCTGATCCCCACCACCATCGGGGCGCTGCTCTCGGCCATCGGCATCGCCGGCATGGACCGCCTGGTGCGCGTCAACGTGCTGGCGATGTCGGGGCGGGCCGTGGAGGCGGCCGGCGACGTGAGCACGCTGCTGCTCGACAAGACCGGCACCATCACCTACGGCAACCGCCGCGCGAGCCGGTTCCTCCCGGCCCCCGGCGTGAGCGAGACCGAGCTGCGCGACACCGCCCGGCTCTCCAGCCTGGCCGACCAGACCCCGGAGGGGCGCTCGATCGTGGAGCTGGCCCTGGCCCAGGGCGCCGACGACCGCGACCTGCCCGCCGGGGCCGCCTTCGTGGAGTTCACCGCCCAGACCCGGATGTCGGGTGTCGACCTGGCCGACGGTGCCGAGATCCGCAAGGGCGCGACCTCGGCGGTCGCCGCCTGGGGCGGGGGCAACCCGCCGACCGAGGTGCTCGACGGCATCGAGGAGATCTCGCGCCAGGGCGGCACCCCGCTGGTGATCGCGGTCAAGGACCCCTCCGCCGTACGGGACGACGGCCCGGCCCGGGTGCTCGGTGTCGTCCACCTCAAGGACGTGGTCAAGGAGGGGATGACCGAGCGGTTCGCCGAGCTGCGCGCGATGGGCATCCGCACGGTGATGGTCACCGGCGACAACGCCCTCACGGCCCGCGCGATCGCCGACGAGGCGGGGGTCGACGACTTCCTGGCCGAGGCGACGCCGGAGGACAAGCTGGGCTACATCCGCCGTGAGCAGCAAGGGGGCCGGCTGGTCGCGATGACCGGCGACGGCACCAACGACGCGCCCGCGCTGGCCGCGGCCGACGTCGGGGTGGCGATGAACAGCGGCACCGCCGCCGCCAAGGAGGCCGGCAACATGGTCGACCTCGACTCCGACCCGACCAAGCTGATCGACATCGTGGAGATCGGCAAGCAGCTGCTGATCACCCGCGGAGCGCTGACCACCTTCTCGATCGCCAACGACGTCGCGAAGTACTTCGCGATCATCCCGGCTATGTTCGCGGCCGCCTACCCCTCGCTGGACGCGCTCAACGTGATGGGCCTGGCCACGCCGCAGTCGGCGATCCTCTCCGCGGTGATCTTCAACGCGCTGATCATCGTCGCGCTCATCCCGCTCGCCCTGCGCGGGGTGCGGTTCCGGGCGGCCTCGGCCACCAGCGTCCTGCGGCGCAACGTCACCGTCTTCGGTGTCGGCGGCGTCGTGGTGCCGTTCCTCGGCATCAAGCTCCTCGACCTCATCGTCTCCACCATCCCCGGGATCGGCTGATCACCATGCTCACAGACCTTCTCCGCCAGTCCCTCGCCGGACTGCGCGCCCTGCTCGTGCTCACCGTCGTCCTCGGCGTCGGCTACCCCCTCGCGGTCTGGGGCGTGGGTCAGCTCCTGGGTGAGCGCGCCACCGGCCAACCGGTCCACCACGACGGCATGGTCGTCGGCTCACGGCTCCTGGGCCAGAGCTTCGAGGGGGAGGCGTGGTTCCACTCCCGGCCCTCGGCGGGGGGCTACGACAGCCTGGCCTCGGCGCCCAGCAACCTGGGCCCCTCCAGCCCCGATCTGCTCGCGCTGATCGAGGAGCGACGCACCACGGTCGCGCAGACGGAGTCCGTCGAGGAGTCCGAGGTGCCCCCGGACGCCCTGACCGCCTCCGGCTCCGGCCTCGACCCGCACATCTCCCCGGAGTACGCCGCCCTGCAGGTGCCGCGGGTCGCGCGCGCGACCGGGGTGAGCGAGGAGACCCTGCGCGAGCTCATCGCGGACAGCACCGCCGAGCGGGTGCTGGGCTTCCTCGGCGAGGCCGGGGTCAACGTGCTCGACCTGAACCTGGCCGTGCACCGGCGGACCTCCTAGGGAGGCGGGGGCGGCGTGGCGGAGACCGGCGTGGAGACTGTCCGCATGGAACGCGGGAGGCTGCGGGTCTACCTCGGCGCCGCCCCCGGCGTCGGCAAGACCTTCGCCATGCTCGACGAGGGTCAGCGCAGGCTCCAGCGCGGGCGCGACGTCGTGGTCGGCTACGTCGAGACCCATGGCCGGGTGCACACCGAGGAGCAGCTCGTCGGCCTCGAGGTGGTGCCCCGGCGCCGGATCTCCTACCGGGGCACCTGCCAGGAGGAGATGGACCTGGAGGCCGTGCTGGCGCGCGACCCCGCGGTGGTGCTCGTGGACGAGCTGGCGCACAGCAACGTCCCGGGCAGCACCTTCGAGAAGCGCTGGCAGGACGTCGAGGCCCTCCGTGACGCGGGGATCGAGGTGGTCACCACCGTCAACATCCAGCACCTGGAGTCCCTCAACGACGTCACCGAGGCCATCACCGGGGTGCGCCAGCGCGAGACGGTCCCGGACCGGGTGGTCCGCTCCGCCGACCAGATCGAGCTGGTCGACATGAGTCCGCAGGCACTGCGGCGGCGGATGGCGCACGGCAACATCTACTCCGCGGACAAGGTGGACGCGGCCCAGGCGCAGTACTTCCGGGAGGGGAACCTGACGGCGCTGCGCGAGCTGGCGCTGCTCTGGCTGGCCGACCGGGTCGAGGAGGGCCTGGACCGCTACCGCAGCGAGCATCGCATCGACAGCAGCTGGGCGGCCCGCGAGCGGCTGGTCGTGCCGGTCACCGGCGGACCCGAGTCGGCGACGCTGATGAGGCGCGCAGCGCGGATCGCCTCACGTGGCTCGGGCACCCAGTGGCGGGCCCTGTACGTGACCCGCAACGACGGCCTGACGACGGTGTCGCCCGACGAGCTGGGCCGGCTGCGGGGCAAGGCCGAGGAATTGGGGGGCACGCTGCACACCGTCGTGGGCGACGACCCGGCCGAGGCGATCCTCGACTTCGCCCGCGCCGAGAACGCCACCCAGCTCATCGTCGGCGCGAGTCGCCGCGGACGGCTCTCGACGCTGCTGCGCCCGGGCGTCGGGGAGCGGGTGATCGCCGGTGCGGGGGACATCGACATCCACATCGTCACCCACGACTACGCGCGCGCCGGCACCCGGTGGCGCCCGCCCGAGGCCCTGAGCCCGGGCCGTCGTGGGCTGGGGTTCGCCTTCGGGGTGCTGGCGCCGATCCTGGTCAGCCTGCTGCTGATCTGGACCGAGGACCTGCACGGCCTGCCCACCGAGGCGATGGCGCTGATGGTGGTGGTGGTGGCCACCGCGCTGATCGGCGGACTGCTGCCGGCGGTGGTCTCGGCGCTGGGCAGCGGGCTGCTGCTGAACCTGCTCTTCACGCCTCCGCTGCGCACGATGAGCATCGACGACGCGGAGAACGGGTTCGCGATCGTGCTCTTCGTCGTGGTGGGCATCGCGGTGGCGACCGTCGTCGACACCGCGGCGCGGCGTACCGCCCAGGCGACGAAGGCGCGTGCGGAGGCCGACGCGCTCACCGTGCTGTCGCACAGCCTGCTCAACGCCAGCGACGACCTGGAGGGGCTGCTCGCCTCGGCGTGCGAGGTGTTCGGCGCCCGCGGGGCCTCGGTGCTGCGGCGCGCCGAGAACGGCGTTGAGGAGGTGGTCGCCAGCCACGGCACGGCCTCCACCTCCTCCCAGCGCGCCGACCTGGCCGCGGCGGTCGACGAGCGGACCACCCTGGTCCTCGAGGGCACCCCGCTCTCCGCCACCGACCGCGGCCTGCTGCACGCCTACGCCGCCTACGCCAAGGTGATGGACGAACGGCGCCGCGCGGGCGCCGCCGAGATCGAGCGGCACCGGCTCGCCGAGACGGACCGGACCCGGACCGCCCTGCTGGCGGCGGTCTCGCACGATCTGCGCTCGCCGCTGGCCGCCGTCAAGGCCGCCGTGTCGAGCCTGCGCAGCGCCGAGGTGGTGTGGTCGGCGCAGGACGAGGCGGATCTGCTGGAGACCATCGAGGAGTCCACCGACCGGCTGACCGCGTTGGTGGCGAACCTGCTGGACATGAGCCGGATCAACACCGGCACCCTGCAGGTCTCGCTGACGGCCGTGCCGTTGGCCTCGGTGGCGTGCAACGCGATCCGCGCGCTGGACGGGGGCGACCGGATCGAGGTCGACATCGACGAGGAGACCGACGTCCTGGCCGACCCCGGCCTGCTCGACCGGGTCGTGGCCAACGTGTGCGAGAACGCCCTGAAGTACACACCCCGCACGGCGCGGATCCGGGTCGACTCCGCCCGGGGCGCCGCGGTGGTCACCCTGCGGGTCGCGGACAGCGGCCCCGGGGTCCGCGACCGGGACCACACCCGGCTGTTCGCGCCCTTCCAGCGGCTCGGCGACGTGCCGAACCAGGACGGCGTGGGTCTGGGACTCGCCGTGGCCCGTGGCTTCGTCGAGGCGATGGGCGGCACCATCAGCACCGAGGAGACACCCGGCGGAGGGCTCACCTTCGTCGTCGAGCTCCAGACAGCAGACAGGGAACAGCCATGACGATCGCGCTGGTGGTCGACGACGACCCGGCCATCCTCCGCACGCTCTCGATCAACCTGCGGGCGCGCGACTACGACGTGGAGACGGCCGGCGACGGGCGCTCGGCGCTCCAGATCGTCGACGAGCGGATGCCTGACGTCATCCTGCTCGACCTCGGGCTGCCGGACCTCGACGGCATCACGGTCCTGCGCCGGCTTCGCGCGTTCACGCAGGTGCCGGTGATCGTGGTCTCGGCGCGCACCGGCTCCGACGACAAGGTGGAGGCGCTCGACCTCGGCGCCGACGACTTCATCACCAAGCCGTTCTCGATAGAGGAGCTGCTGGCCCGGATCCGGGCCGTCACCCGACGCTCGGGCGGTGAGGAGCCGGCGCTGTGCGTCCAGGTGGGGGACCTGGTCCTCGACATCGGCGACTCGCGGGCGGCGCGCGACGGCGCGGAGATCCACCTCACCCCGACCGAGTGGAAGATCGTGGAGCACCTGGTGCGCCGACGCGGACGCCTGGTGCGTCAGGGCGAGCTGCTGCAGGCGGTGTGGGGCCCCAGCTTCGAGCGGCAGACCAACTACCTGCGCGTCCACATCGCCAGCATCCGGCGCAAGCTCGAGCCCGATCTGGCCCGGCCCACCCTGTTCGTGACCGAGCCCGGGATGGGCTACCGCTTCGCTCCGCACGCCTGAGCGGCGGGGCTAGCCTGGGGCCATGTTCGACCCTCGGGACCTGCGGGTCCCCGTCGTGGGCGCGCCGATGGCCGGAGGAGCCTCGGGACCGGCGCTCGCCGCCGAGGTCTGTGAGGCCGGTGGTCTGGGGTATCTGGCCGCGGGCTACAAGCCGGCCGCCAAGGTGGCGTCCGAGGTCGAGGAGATGCGCCGGGCGACGTCAGGACCGGTCGGCCTCAACCTGTTCGTCGTCGAGCCGTACGACGCGCTTCCCGACGCGCTGGACGCGTACCGTCGTTCGTTGCTGCCCGAGGCCGCCCGGCGCGGGGTGAGTCTGGGCGACCCGCGCTGGGACGACGACGGGTGGGACGCGAAGCTGGGGCTGGTGCTGGACCTGCGCCCCGACGCGGTCTCGTTCACCTTCGGCTGCCCGAGCGTCCAGGTGTTTGGGCGCTTGGCTGAGCGGGGGATTCACTCGACCGTCACCGTGACGACGGTCGCGGAGGCGCGTGCAGCGGTGCAGCGCGGTGCTGACGCTCTCTGCGTCCAGGGGCCGGAGGCGGGCGGGCACCGAGGCGTCTGGGACCTCGAGGCCGAGCCGGACGCCCGCACCGACCTCGTGGAGCTGCTGGCCGCCATCGTTCCTCAAGTGGACGCCCCGGTGGTGGCGGCGGGTGGGCTCAGCGATGCGTCGGACGTCGAGGTGGTGAGGCGACGCGGTGCGGTGGCCGCCCAGGTGGGCACGGCCTTGTTGCTGGCCGACGAAGCGGGCACCCATCCGGTCCATCGCGCAGCCCTGGTCGACCCGACGTTCACCCACACCGAGCCGACCCGCGCCTTCACCGGCCGATGGGCCAGGGGCCTGAGCAACCGGTTCATGCGCGAGCACCGCGACGCACCGGCCGGCTACCCGCACCTGCACCACCTCACCGCACCACTGCGCGCGGCGGCTCTGGCGGCCGGCGACGCTCAGGCGGCCCACCTGTGGGCGGGGACCGGGTACACCGGCATCCGCGGGGCTCCGGCACGGGAGATCATCCGGTTGCTGACCCCATAGTTGGCGTCGCTAATGGGGCACGGAAGCGCGGCGCCGGCTGGCAGGTGAAGGGCGGAATGGCTGCGCCGCATGCCCCGCAGCTCGGGAGATCAGCCCGACCCGCATCCGCCCCACGGCATGCCGGGACGCTGGCGGAGGAAGAATCGACTGGTTCGCCTCTACGACGGATGTGCCGAGCGGCAGGCGGGGTCACGGGAAGAGCCGCACACTCACAGGCAGGCTTACTTGGAAAACACAAACGCTACCGTGGTGCACTACCTACTGTTAGGGCAGTGAGCCACCCTCCCTACGAGCCCTATCCGGTTTCGCCCTTCCCGAGCTACGCGCCCCCGCCGAGCGGCAACCAGGATAGGCCGTCGAAGACGCGGGCAGGCTGGGCCCTGGGACTGGCATGCTTCCCCTCCGTCATCACCTGGATCATCGCCGTGATCCTCGCGGCTCAGGTCATTTCGCGGTCAAGGGACGGCCGCGATCACGGCAAGGGCATGGCCGTGGCCGCCCTGTGCGTCGTGGGCGCCTGGGTGTTCGTCGGCATCATTGTCGGCACGCTGCTCCTTGTCGCAGGCGCCGAGCGTGACGATGACGGGCGGGTCACCGACGGCGGCCGAACCACGATCACCGGCTTGCGCGTCGGCGACTGCCTCCCCGCACCCGTAGCAAACGGTGACGAGCAACTGACTGTTCCCATCCTCCCGTGTTCCGAGCCACACGATGCCGAGGTGTACGCCAACTTCGATCTCGATGGCCAGTGGACGACCCGGGAGGAAGTGGACCAGATCAGTGCAGCTGGATGCCTGGAACGGTTCTCCGGCTACGTCGGCATCCCGGAGCACACGTCATCCTTGGAGGTGCTGTACTTCTCCCCGGGCAACGAGCTGTCCTTCAGCGAGGACAGCGGCGTCGTCTGCATCCTCGTCGCCCCCGAACCCGTCACCGCCTCGATCGAAGGCTCCAAGCAGTAGGGGCATACGAGCGCCGCGGAGTTAGCCGACGGTCTGGCCGGGAGTCGGCGAACTACTTTGCTTCCCCCAAGAAGATCGACGGCGGCAAGCGGCTACTCGCGCGCCGAGCGCGAACCTGCTCAGTTCAGCGTCGTTCGCCGACCTCCGCCTGCGCGATCCGTAGCGTCGCCCGCGCGGCCGGTGGCACACCGCCGTTCCCCTTACGCTCGGTCACGGCGGCGTCCGGCAGGGCGGGGCGGCCCGGGGTGTACAACCAGGCTTCGAATAGGTCGTCCAGCTGCTCGCCCGAGATCCGCTCAGCGAGACGGATGAACGTCTCGGTCCGGACGAGCTCACCGCGCTGCGACCCTGCCCAGGCTCGCAGGATGCGGAAGAAGTCCTCGTCCCCGACTGCCAGTCGCAGCTGGTGTAGCGTCATGGCGCCTCGGAAGTAGACCGGGAACTCGAAGATCTGGTCGGCTCCCGGGTCCCCGATGGCGATCTGCCACCCGGGGTCCTCGGGCGGGATGAAGTCGTTGTAGAAGAAGTCGAAGGTCTCCTGCGCGGTGCCGAGCCCCTCGCCCTCGGACCACAACCACTCGGCGTACGTGGCGAAGCCCTCGTTGAGCCAGATGTCGCGCCAGCGGCGAAGGGTGAGGCTGTCTCCGTACCACTGGTGTGCGAGCTCGTGGACGACGACCGCGTCGCCGGAGACGGCGTCGGTGAAGAAGTCGAAGGCGTAGATGGGTCGGGTCTGGGTCTCGAGGGCGAACCCGAGGCCCTGGATGTCGTCCACGATCGCTCCGGCGTCGCGCCATGGGTACGGACCGAAGTAGCCGGACAGGAAGTCGATGATCTCCGGCTGTCGCGCCAGCGAGGCGTCGATGACGTCCCCGATCGGGCCGGGCGCTTCGGCCTGGGTGCCCACGATCCAGTCGTTCTCGTTGCCCGGGCTGCCCGCGGGCGGGCCCGGGACCGTCCATCCGTCGAGTCCGGTCTCGAACGAGGTGGCGCCCTCGCCCCACGAGGTCTCGACGTCGTCGACGGTGACACCGCCGAGGCTGACGGCGCTGTCACCGAGGTAGGTCAAGGAGAGCTCGATCTGCTGTCCGGCGAACCGGGAGAGGTCCACCTCCCACTCCTCGGGGCCGAACGACATGCCGCTCGCGGCGTTCCACTCGCCGGTCGGGCCGGTCGTGGCGCAGGTCCCCGTCTCCTCGTCGGCGGTCAGGTAGTGCTCGCCCAGGAACGGGTGCAGGGCGACCAGGCCGACGCAGTCGGCGCCGGTGTCCTGCGTGGTGTGGCCGGTCTCGTCGGCGAGGGTCGTCCACGCGGTACTGCTCACCGGGCGCGCCTCGACCAGGAAGAAGTCCCAGGTGGGCTCGGTCTGCCGGTGCGCGACGAAGCTCAGGGTGCCGCCGGCGGCGGGGACGGTCACGGTCCGGGCAAGGCGCTTGTACGCCGAGTCCGCCGCTTGGGAGATCGCCAGCCGGCTGCCGGTTGTCGGTGTGGTCGGGGTGTAGAGGTCCGGGTCGACGGCGTCGAGGTAGCGGATGCCGTCCTCGACGTAGCCGTCGAGGTCGAACTGTCCGACGTCGACGGTCACCAGGTAGCTCGCCATCGGGTCGGGTGCGTCCCAGGTCCAGGTCGTCCACCTGTGGTGTCGGTCGCGGTCGACCAAGCGGCCGTTGGCGACGGCTTCGAGCCCTTCCGGCACCGTGACGTGGAAGGTGTAGGCCGCGCGGTCGCTCGGGTGGTCGTTGACCGGGAACCACCCTGCTGCGCCGTGCGGCTGCCCCGCCACGATGAACCCGTCGTCGGTGGCGAAGAAGCCGGAGAGCCCGAGTCCGGGCTCGTCGAAGGGCTGGGGCACCCCGGAGTACTCGATGCGCACCACGAACCTCTCGCCGTGCCTCAGGTCGGAGGCCGGGGTGATGCGCAGCTCGTGCTCGTCGCGGGACCAGCCGGCTCGTTTGCCGTCGACGCGCAGGCTCTGGATGTGCAGTCCGACGAGGTCGAGGTTGAAGCGGGAGAGGTCCTGGGTCGCTCGAGCACGGAAGGTGGCGACGCCCGCGAGGACGTCGCTGCTGGGTCGGTAGGCCAGGCGCAGGTCGTAGTGCTTGACGTCGTAGCCACCGTTCCCGTCGAGCGGGAAGTACGGATCTCCGGATCCGGCGGCGCCTGGGCTGCCGGATCCGTCGTCACCGCCCTGGGGACCCGCCGTCGCGGGTGCGACGGCGAAGGCGGTCGCTGCGAAGACGGCCATCGCCGCGATCACAGCGACGCAGCGCCGATGAATGGGCGATGGCCTGCCGGCCAGATGCGGGTTGACGGGCATGTCCAGCTCCACTCCTCGGCGTCCACCGGAGCTGAACCGCGTGGGCCCAACCCCCCAGCCTTTCCACGGAACGCCTGCTTGCGTGCCTAGGTCAATCCGGCAAATGCGGTAGGCAGGTGCGTGACTACTTGACCTCGGAACGGCGCAGGGAGAGCAGCCCGACGATGAGGGGAACAACAATCCAGATCATCGTGGTCGAGCCGAGCATCGCCCACTCCTCGCCGGTGTTCGTGGCGCCCTCGAAGAGTTCCACCTGCGTGTAGTTCCAGTCGATCCACGGCTGCAGGTCCAGGAACCATTCCCGCACCGACGCGAGCAGCGCCAGGATGCCGGGCAGCACGAGCGAGACCACGAAATACCCGACGATCGCCGCGGCCGAGGCCCTCAGCACCACGCCGAGCGTGAAGCCGATCGCCATCCCGACCAGGTTGCCGAGCACAATCTGGGGTGCGGTGGACAGCGACACGTCCCAGACGGTGTCGACGCCGGCGAGCGCAGAGCCGGCCAGGTTGCCGACGGCGCCCACCGCGAAGGCGACGGCCATCGAGCCGAGGCCCACCAGGACGGCCGCGACCGCCTTGGCGCCGATCACCCGTCCGCGGCTCGGCACCAGGGCGAACGTGGTGAGACCACTGCGCTGGCTCCACTCACTGGTGACGGCCAGGATCGCGATCATCGGCAGGATCACCGACATGGGGAAGCCGATCGCGGTCGCGAAGCTCTCGTAGGTGACGGCGCTGTCGGGAGCGAAGATGATCACCGCCCCGGTCGCGATGACCGACAGGACGCCGATGCTGAGGAGCATCCAGAATCCCGAGCGGGTGTTGAACATCTTGCGCAGCTCGACCTTGACTAGCCGAGTGGTCGGGATGGGACGGGCGGTCCGGCGGACCGGTGCGGCCTCGGTGGTGGTGGCCGGCGGGACGATCGTGGCGGTCATGGCGCAACTCCTTCGCGTTGGCTGTCGGCAGTGAGCGACAGGAACATGTCTTCGAGCCCGGCGCCCTCGGCGCTGCGGAGCTCGGTGAGGGCGATGCCGGCGGTCAGGGCCACGGCCCCGACCCGGGCGGGGTCGGCATCGGTGCGGACCGAGCCGTCCCCGGCGAGCGTGGTGGGGATCCCGGCCTGCTCGAGCGCGTGAGCGAGGTCGCGCGGTGACGTCGAGCGGGCGAGCGTCCCGGCCGCGGCGAGGAGCTCTTCCTTACTGCCGGACGCGACGATCTTGCTGTTGCCGATGACGACCAGGTCATCGGCGATGACCTCGATCTCGTGGAGCAGGTGTGAGGACAGCAGCACCGTGCCGCCCCGGCTGGCGAAGCCCGTCAGCAGGTCGCGCATCCACCGGATCCCGGCGGGGTCGAGTCCGTTGGCGGGCTCGTCGAGGATCAGCACCTCGGGGTCTCCGAGGAGTGCCGTGGCGATACCGAGCCGCTGGCGCATGCCGAGCGAGTAGTTGCGCACCCGGCGCTTGGCCTCGGCGGGGGTCAGGCTCACCAGCTCCAGCATCTCGTCGACGCGAGAGCCGGGCAGGCCCATCGTGGCGGCGGCGACCGCGAGGATCTCGCGGCCGGTGCGACCGGCGTGCTGCGCGGAGGCGTCCAGCAGGACGCCCACCTGCAGGCCGGGGTTGGGGAGGTCGGCGAAGCGTTCTCCGTTGATGGTCGCGGAGCCCGAGGTCGGGACGGTCAGACCGACCATCACGCGCATCGCGGTGGACTTGCCGGCGCCGTTGGGACCGAGGAACCCGGTCACGCGGCCGTGCTGGGCGGTGAAGGAGACGTCGTCGACGGCGGTGAAGCCGCCATACCTCCGGGTCAGGGACTCGACAGTGATCATCGGCTCAACCCTCGCGTTCGGGTGCGCTGGACATGGTGGCCTCCTGTGTCGGCCTGCACCGGGTGCGCAGGACCTGACTCCACCGTGACGGCGCTCTTGCCCGCCGGGCATCGGCCGTGAGGCTCCGAGCCCGTCATGCCTTCGGCCGGGGGGCGGGGGGCCGGGTCAGACTTTCGGCCGGTCCCGGGGCGGCGCTGTTTCCCTACGCTGAGGGGGTGAGCAATCCACTGCGGTCCCTGCTGGAGGAACCTCGGCCCTCGGCCCCACCCGTCCGGGTATGGCGGGACTGGGCGCTGCTGGCGGTCGTGACGGTCTCCGGGGTACTGGAGGGTGTCCTGCGTGAGGACCTGCCGCTCCGAGGGCTGTCGGTGGTGATGGCGGTCGGGCTGGCGCCGCTGCTGCTATGGAGGCGTACCCACCCGCTCGCAGTGGTCGCGACCGCCTTCGGCGTGACCGCGGTCGTCGACATCGCGCTGATGGCGGTTGATGCACCGGCGCTCGACATGAACACGATGGTCTACCTCCTGCTGCTGCCCTACTCACTCTTCCGGTGGGGGTCCGGCCGAGAGGCGGCGGCGGGAATGGCGCTCATCCTGGCCACGGCCACCATGGCGCTCTTCACCAACTGGACCGGGACGGCCGACGCGATCGGCGGGGTCGCGGTCCTGATGTGCGCGTTCGCCCTGGGCTGGGCCGTGCGTTCGCAGCACGGCGCCCGGGAAAGGGGGCTCGAGCAGGTGAAGGCTGAGGAGCGGGTCCTGTTGGCGCGCGAGTTGCACGACACGGTGGCCCACCACGTCTCTGCCATCGCCGTCCAGGCCCAGGCAGGGCGCGCCCTGGCGGCGACCAGCCCGTCGTCGCCGCTCGAGGCACTGGAGGTGATCGAGGTGGAGGCGTCGCGCACGCTCGCGGAGATGCGGGCGATGGTCCGGGTACTGCGCAACGAGGCGCCCGCCGACTACGCCCCGCAGCCCGGTGTCGCCGACCTCGAGCGGCTGTCCGGGACCTCGCCTGCCGGGGCGCGGGTGGAGGTCAGGGTCACGGGCGACCTCGTCCTCCCGGCGGCGATCGACGCCGCCGTCTTCCGGATCGCCCAGGAGGCGGTCACCAATGCCCTGCGGCATGCCCGGAACGCCAGCCTGATCGACGTGCGCATCGTCGGCGACGAGTCGACGGTCAGCCTCGTCGTCCGTGACGACGGTGATCCGGGCGCAGCCGACCCCGCCCCGGAAGCGGGGTTCGGGCTGACCGGGATGGTGGAACGCGCACTGCTCCTGGGTGGCGCGTGCCGGGCAGGTCCCTGCCCCGGTCGCGGCTGGGCCGTCAGCGCGACACTGCCGCGGCAGGTGTCGGCGTGAGCATCCGGGTGCTGGTCGCCGACGACCAGGATCTCGTGCGGACCGGACTGCGACTGATCCTCGGCACCCTGGACGGCATCGAGGTCGTGGGAGAGGCACGCGACGGGCAGGAGGCGGTGCGACTGGCCCGCGAGCTCCGTCCCGACGTGTGCCTGATGGACATCCGGATGCCCGTCCTCGACGGGGTCGAGGCGACCCGCCTGCTGGCCGGGCCGGGCGTCCAGGACCCGGTCGCGGTCGTCGTGATCACCACCTTCGACCTGGACGAGTACGTGCACGGCGCGCTGTCGGCCGGGGCCACCGGCTTCCTGCTGAAGGACGCCGGACCCGAGCTGCTCGGTGAGGCGATCCGGGCGGCCACCCGAGGCGACACGCTGATCTCGCCCAGCATCACCCGCCGGTTGCTGTCGACGTTCGCGGGCACGGGTCGGGCAGCTCCTCCCGCCCAGCCCCTGGACCCGCTCACCGAACGTGAGGAGCAGGTGCTGCTCACCATCGCGCGGGGTCGCACGAACGCCGAGATCGCCGCCGAGCTCCACATCAGCCTCAGCACGGTGAAGACCCACATCGGCAGCCTCATGGCCAAGCTCGGCGCCCGTAACCGGGTGGAGGTCGCGATGTGGGGGTATGAGACCGGCCGGGTCCGGGAGTAGAGCCCGGTGGCTCAGCGCTGGTAGCACCAAACGAAGCTGACTGCTCAGACTGGCAGAGGCGGAATGCGCGTGGTCTCGACGGGGTCGGTCTGGACGGGCTCTCCGGTCCATGCCGCGACGACCTCGCGGTAGGCGAGTGTGTGCTGATAGCCGCTGTGGGTGTTCACCGTCGGTCCGGCATCTCCGACGATCACGTCGGGCACTTCGCGGACATAGGTGTCGGGCGGCCGGTCCACATCGCTGAAGACCCGGAAGCCGAGGGGATCGGAGCGGCGGAACAGGTTCACCCAGGCACCGCCGGCGGTGTGCAGGCGGCCCGCGAGGCTCTCCGGCTTTGCTTCCCAGGGCGGGGACGAAGCGTCGGAGGTCGTGACCGGCGCGTCCGGCCAGGCGCAGGTCAGACGTGTCATCCTCGGCGTCGGTTCGTAGCCGATCTGGTCTGGACCGAAGACCGCAGGAAAGACCCGTCCGTAGAGCGCGCGGATCTGGCTGCCATAGGTGATCACCCGAGTCCGTCTCAGGTCGGCGCTGGGGAGCCGGCTGAGCACGGCGCAGACGATGACCGAGCCCTGCGAGTGACCGGACAGGACGACCTGGTTGCCGGCCCGGAGGTCCGTCCCGTCCTTGTCGTAGTGCAGCGCCCAGTCCACCCGCGTGCGCAGTTCGTGGACCACCCGTTCGGCGTAGCAGGGCGGTGCCAGCGGATGGGCCGCCCGTGGCCAGAAGGTGGTGAGGTCCCACAGCACCCCGACCCGCTTGCGCGTCCCCTCCGACGTACGGACCCGTGAGGCCAGCAGCACCAGCCCGGCGCCGAGCGCGAGGGCGACGTACATGCCGAGGGTGGCTAGGGGAGCGAGGACCTCCCAGATCTCCCAGGGCGCCTTGTTCCCTCCCGCGGACACGACGATGAGGCTGATCGCGAGCACCGAGGTGATCGCACCGATGACGTCGAGGAGCCGCTCGGCGCGGTGGGCGAACGCCGCGCGACGGCGAGCCTTGCGACACTCGGACCGGTAGCCGGGCGGGATCTCCTGCTCGACCAGCTCGTCGATGGCCGGATGGCTGCGACGGAAGGACCACACCGCGATCAGCATCCAGCCGAGGATCGCGACCAGCCACGCGGTCTGCGCCAGCGGTGACCAGATCAGGACCTGCGGTACGACGAGTGGCACCGCAGGCGCGGACGACGGGCGCAGCTCCACCGAGTCCTCACTGGCGATGCGGATCCGCGCCTCGCCGCCGGTCGCGCCTTCGGGTTCGACGTCGGCCAGCTCGAGCAGGCCGCCGACGAGGAACCTGCGCGACTCCGCTGAGCACGGGCTCTGGTCGGTCAACCGCACGCAGGAGTCCTCGATCCGCAACCTGTCGGAGTCGAGGATGAGCACGCCCTCCTCGAGTCGGGTGCGCCCCTTCTGCAGGGCCACACCGTCGAGATCGGCCACCGCCTCTTCGTCGACGTCGAAGATCCGCTCTGACTCCACGGTTCCGGAGCGGATCACCGGTTGCCCTCCCTCGAGCGTGATCACCGCGTCGCGTACGACGACGTCGCCCGTCAGCGCGAGGGTCGAGCCATCGCCGGACTGCATGACCGCCTCGGTGGCGATGGAGGTCGAGGAGTCGCCGAGTCGCGAGACCAGGTCGTCGACGCCGTGGTCCGCGCCGTTGAGGTAGTCCGCCGCGGCAGTCACGATGCCGGTCGTGAACAGCAAGGCGACCCACGCCGCCGCCGCCAGCATCACCGAGGCGCCCGCGCCGTTCCAGGCCTCCTGCCGGTGTCTACGACCGTTCCTGACCTGCCAGACCCCCAAGACGACGACGAGCACCCCGGCAGCCACGATTCCGGCGACCCGCCAGGCCGTCGCCGCTCCGGGGAGCGCGTCGAGGTGACCGAGGTGGCTGGTCATCGCGCCGGCGGCTAGGAGGACGACCACGAGCACGGTGACGATGCACCACCGTGGCGACATCCGTTCGCTGGTGAACAGCGCCAGGTGCACGGCGGTGAGGGAGACGAAGACGCCGATGAACCAGGTGTTGTCGCCGACGTAATCGACCTGCTGGTTCACGTCGCCGGAGTGCATCCACAGCAACCCGAGGTGGGCTGCGACGGCCGTGCACATCGCGCCCAGCAGTACGCCGGGCACCCGCCGGTGCCATCCGGCGTACCCGTCCGGTCGAGCTCGTCGTCCCGCCAGAGCACGGCCGTCGTACTCGACGTCGTCAGGGTGCAGCGTCATCGCCCACCCGGTCGCGAGTCCGGCCAGAACGAGCGCGATCAGGAACGTGGCGTCGAGCAGGCCCCCACCGCCCACTTGGTGGCTGACGACGTGACCGCCCGAGAACGCCACCACGGTCGCCAGGGCCACGGTGAGGTGGATCCGCTGCAGCTGCTGCGTGCGGAGCTTGCCGTTCCAGAGCCTGGGGTGTCGCAACACCAGCGTCCGGTCCAGCGGCTCCCGGCCGCCGAACGTGACCTCCTCGTAGCGCAGCAGCGACTGTCGGGAGAGGAACCACAGCCCCGCGACGAAGAGGAGCGGAAGCACGCTGCCGACGGCGAGGCGTTGGGTGGCCGACAGGTCGGCCATCCAGTCGAGTGCGCCGGGCAGCGTCTCGCAACCGGGGCTGTCGCCGCGGTAGCACTGCCACGCGATGAAGTCGACGCCGATCATGGCGGGGATCAACACCATGAACGCCGTGAGCAGCAGCCCGCCGAGCCGGGTCAGTCGAGCGCTCCACAGCGCCGTCCGCCCGCACGACGCGAGCTGGAGCCGTGCCCAGTACGCCAGATTCGCCAGCGCGAACGGCAGCAACAACAGCCACAGCGCCCGCTGGACCCAGCCGAGGAAGCCTCGTACGCCGGAGCTGAGCGTGCCCCAGGAGTACGCCTCGACCGCGACCGGCAGACCCTCCAGCGTGCGGTAGGGAATCTCCCCGCTCCTCGACCGGTACACGCCGGTCAGGTTGTCGCCGGCGACCTGGCGCACCTCGCCCATGTCGAGACCGAGCATCGCTGCGGGGGAGGTGCCGTGGACTCCGTGGACCCGCAGCTCGACCGTTTCTCGCCGCGGACCCTTGCCCTCCGTCATCTGAACGGCTTAGCAGAGTGCCTGGGGCTGAGCAACACCCAGCCTGTCGGACACGAGCCTAGCCACGCTCCATGAGCTGCGTGCCACATGGCCGAGGCGGCCTATCGGATCATTCAGGAGTCGTTGACCAATGTCATTCGACACTCGATGGCCAAGCACGCGACCGTCCGACTCGACCAGGACGGCCACCGGCTGCGGATCGCGGTCGTCGATCACGGGCCTGCGCGACCGGACTCGATCGTGACATCGGCCGGCTTCGGGATCGCCGGGATGACAGGCCGGGCGCAGGCCGTCGGCGGCGAGCTGTCCGCCGGGCCTGGCGAGTCCGGAGGATTCGAGGTACGGGCCAGCCTGCCGCTACCGGAGATCTGGCGTGTGCCCCGCTGCGGACATGGAGGTGCGGGGGAGGGACGTGACCTGTACGCGAGCGTCCGGCTCTCTCCGCCGGCCGAGCGCGAGCACTGGGACGAAGCGCTGGTTCCGGGGAGCTAAAGAGCGCAACATACCGGCGTTGTCGGTCAAGAGAACGGGAACCGTCAGTGCAGCGGATGCGTCGAAAGGTCGTGGGCAGACCGACGCACTGCATTCGCTACGCCGCCGTGCTCATCTCTGCGGTGCTTTCAACCGGCTGCATCAGCAGCACGCCGACGACGGCACCAGCGTCCACCGATGAGCCCAGCGCCACGTCGTTCATCAGCGTTTACACGCACTGTGGGGTCGAGAACGTCCGTATCGACGGGCGCTGGTGGCACGCCAGTCCTCCGCTTTACAACCAGGAGGGGAGCGGTCCACCGGCTGAGTGGGGTGACCCTCATCAAGCGGGAGTGCTGACGATGGAGTCGGCGGACCGCGCAGTCTTCGAGGCGCTGGGACAGCGCGTCGTATTCGTGCCCGCTTCTGACAACGAGCCGGTTCGTGTCTGCCGGTAAGGCGTGACGAAGGGTGCCTGGCAGAGGGCACGCTCATCGGCAGATCCGCACGTCCGACTCGCGGCGACAGGACGCACTGGCAACCAGTGCGAGGCCCTCCGAACGACTCGCCGGCGGTCGGAGGTTTCGCGGCACTGTTAGTCCCTGCCTAGGCCAATGGTGCGTCGTTCCGCCGTAGGACTTGACGTGCAGGTCGGTCGGCGCGAGCGTCTTATCAGGCACAAAGGAGATGGTGAAGCTATGAGCAAGCAGCCTGCTGAAGGATCGGAGTCCCAGACGCCCGAAGATCAGGACGACGCCGAGCGCGACCCGCTGGACGGTGAGGGTGGCGGGGAGGGCATCGAACTGACGATGGGTGAACCCAACTCGTTCGAACCAGAAGAGGACCCCGGGGCCAGCCGCAACACGGAACCTGACTGACAAAAGCGACCAATGCCGCCCGCTGCCTTGCCCGGCAGCTGCGGTACACAATGTGCGTTTGAAGCGGCGTCGGCGGTACTAGGAGGGCAGCGCGCGATAGCGCTTTCGCGGCGGAGTGGGCGTGCCCTGCTGGCACCGATGAAGTGCTGCTCGGCAACAGCGGGGCCGCCAGCCAGGGGAGCCCGCGCCACTAACTGATCGGATGATCGTGGACCGCCGACGAAAGGTGCACGCCATTTAGTTCGAGGTAGAGCTGCCGCTCGGTAACAGAGAGCGTGAGCGCGTTGCGGCGCTCGATCGCGTCCACGGCGGAATCGATGAACCCGGGATCAAAGTTGTGCAGGACGATCTCGCTTGCGCGATGTATTTTCGCGCCCGCCCACTGCGCCAGCACCCTGGTGTGGTCGCGGTGCGTGTAGATGGTCGTGCGCTCAGCAGCCTTGCTGCCCGCGTGAAGGCGCGCGGCTTCGGGCGCCCCAACCTCGATCCAGGCCAGCAGCTTCCCGCTTAGGTCGCGCACGAGCACCGCCGGGTCGGCGGCCGCCGAGATCCCCTCGCTGAACGCGATGCCCTCTTCGTATTCGAGGCAGTAGGCGAGCACACGCGTCACGAGGTACGCATCGGTTTCTGACGGATGCCGCGCCGCCCGAAGCGTGAACTGCTCGTAGACGCCCCGATCCATGTCGGCCAGCTCGATCTCGAACGTGTGCATCGTCGCGCCGGCTGCCATGGGGCAATGCTGGCCTACATCGCGTCCTGAAGTCGAATGGCCTGAATCGCCGGGGGGAAACGAGGAAACGTCGCGACGTGTCAGCGACAAAGCCTTGTCTTCCCTCGGAAAGGGGCACATATCCTTCTGGGCGCACGGGACGCAGGACGTTCACACTCCAGCGACGTAGGCGGTGAGGAAGTGGACGCCGTGTCGGTCGAGGTTTCCGCGGGCACGGTCGTAGTGCTCGGTCGTGCGTGGGGGATCGTGATTGGCATGGTGGCGGGCTTGTTGCCCTTGCCGACCAGGTGCAGGACTCGGTGTTCCCGCAGCGTTTCCGCGTAGTCCTCGATGCGTACCGCGGCGGCTTCGGATGCGCGCAGGGCGTTGATGCCGAGGAGGAATGCGAGCGCCCCGTGGTGCACCGTGAGGGGCTGGGCGACTTGGAGGAAGCGGATGAGTTCGAGTCGGTCGAGTCCCTGGGTGCGGGACTCGTCGTGTTGGACCTTGGGAAGGCGTGCGTAGACGGCCGGGTCGGTAGTGATCAGACCGTCGATGTGTGCGAACCGGAAGAAGCCGCGGACGCCGTGCATCATTGTGACGATGGAGGAGTCCATCAGGCCGGTTTCGCCGAGTTGAAGCGCCCCAAGTTTGATGCCGCTCCTGTTTGAGTCCAGGAGGATGAGCACCATGCCGAAGAAGATCGATGATGAGTTGAAGGCCAGAGCGGTGCGGCTGGTCAATGACCATCGCGGCGAGTACTCCTCGCTGACTGCCGCGGCAGCGGCTGTGGCCAAGCAGCTCGGGTCGGCAAGGAGTCGGTGCGCCGCTGGGCGCTCCAGGCCGACATCGACGGTGGCCGCCGCCAGGGCCCGACCAGCGAGGAGCTGGCTGAGATCAAGGCGCTGAAGGCCGAGAACCGCCGGCTGCGCGAGGACGTCGAGATTCTCCGCGGGGCTACAACTTTCTTCGTCCGGGAACTCGACCCCCGCAACCGCTGATCATGGGCTTCGTCGACACCATGAGAGCCGCGGCCACGCGGTCGAGTCGATCTGTCGGGTCCTGCGCGAGCAGGGCTGCCAGATCGCCGCGCGGACCTATCGAGCGTGGAAGTACTCAGGACGCGCCGTTGCGGCGCGGACCATCACCGATGCCCGGGTCGTCCACGCGGTGCGTGACATCGCCTGGACCACCAAGATCGACGCCGAGGGTGTCGTGGTGCGCAAACTGAGCCCCGAAGGGCTCTACGGGCGCCGCAAGATGACCGCCTACCTGCGTCGCAACGCGCTGCCCGACGCCTCGGCCGGCAGCGTTGACCGCGCGATGCGCACGCTGGGCCTGTTCGGGGTCAGGCGTGACAAGGGAGTGCGGACCACGATCCCGGCCAAGGACGGCACCCGCGCCGGGGACCTGCTCGACCGGGACTTCACCGCCGCGGCCCCCAACCGCACGTGGGTCACCGATTTCACCTATGTGAGGACGTGGGCGGGGTTCACCTACGTCGCGTTCATTGTCGACGTCTATGCCCAGCGGAT